>NZ_JBITEM010000001.1:646860-782107 GCF_044455225.1 Nocardia sp. NPDC051321
GGCGCTCTGGGTTCGGTTTTTTACTGCCCGCGCACACCTGTGGCCCCCGTGGTAATGGCGGGCCGCGGGGCCGCCGCCGCCCCCGCGCGCCCCCCCCCCGGCGTCCGGACTGAGGCGAACTACGTGGTCGGCTCGAAGGCTTCGGCGACGATCTCCGCTTGTTCCACCGCGTGCACCTTGCTGGAACCCGAGGAGGGGGCCGACATGGCGCGGCGGGAGATGCGGCGCAGTTTGCCGAGGCGGTCGGGCAGGACCTCGGGGAGGTTGAGGCCGAAGAAGGGCCAGGCGCCCTGGTTGGCCGGTTCCTCCTGGACCCACGCGATGTCGGTCGCGTTGGGGTAGCGGTCGAGCGACTCGTTCAGGCGGTAGGTGGGCAGCGGGTAGAGCTGCTCGATCCGCACGATCGCGACGTCCTCGCGCTTCTGCTTGGCCTTCTCGGCGGCCAGCTCGTAGTAGAGCTTGCCGCTGGTCATCAGGACCCGCTTGACCTTGCTGCGGTCGCCGATGCCCTGCTCGTAGGAGGGCTCGTCGAACACCGAGCGGAACTTGCTCTCGGTGAAGTCCTTCAGATCCGACACGACGGCCTTGTTGCGCAGCATCGACTTCGGGGTGAAGACGATCATCGGGCGGCGGATGCCGTCCAATGCGTGGCGGCGCAGCAGATGGAAGTAGTTCGCCGGGGTGGACGGCACGGCGACCGTCATCGAGCCCTCGGCACACAACTGCAGGAAGCGCTCGATGCGGCCGGAGGTGTGGTCCGGACCCTGACCCTCGTGGCCGTGCGGCAGCAGCAGCACGACGTCGGAGAGCTGACCCCACTTGGCCTCACCGGAGGAGATGAACTCGTCGATGATGGACTGCGCGCCGTTGACGAAGTCACCGAACTGCGCCTCCCACAACACAAGTGCGTTCGGGTTGCCCAGCGAGTAGCCGTATTCGAAGCCGACGGCGGCGTATTCGCTCAGCGCCGAATCGTGCACCGCGAACCAACCGGGGTTGGTGCTGCCGATGTTGTGCAGCGGGGTGTATTCCTCGGCCGTCTTGCGGTCGATGATCACCGAGTGCCGCTGGGTGAAGGTGCCGCGGCGAGAGTCCTGACCGGTCAGGCGCACCGCGCGACCCTCGTCGATCAGCGTGCCGAAGGCCATCAGCTCGGCGAAGGCCCAGTCGACCTTGCCCTCGTAGGCCATCTCGCGGCGCTTCTCCAGCACCGGCTTGACGCGCGGGTGCACGTTGAAGCCGTCGGGCACGTGCAGGAAGGCGTCGCCGATCCGCTGCAGCACGGCCTTGTCCACGGCCGTCTGCACGGTGGTCGGCACCTTCTGGTCGTCCTCGACGGACTCGCTCGGCTCCGGCGTGTACTTCTCCAGCTCGCGGACCTCATTGAACACCCGCTCCAGCTGACCCTGGTAGTCGCGCAGCGCGTCCTCGGCCTCTTTCAGCGAGATGTCACCACGGCCGATCAGGCTCTCGGTGTAGGCCTTACGCACCGAGCGCTTGGTGTCGATGACGTCGTACATCGACGGCTGGGTCATCGACGGGTCGTCGCCCTCGTTGTGGCCACGGCGCCGGTAGCAGACCATGTCGATCACGACGTCCTTGCGGAACTTTTGCCGGAAGTCGACCGCGAGGCGGGCCACCCAGTCGCAGGCCTCCGGGTCGTCGCCGTTCACGTGGAAGATCGGCGCGCCGATGAACTTCGCGATGTCGGTGGAGTATTCGGTGGAGCGGCTGTTCTCCGGCGAGGTGGTGAAGCCGATCTGGTTGTTCACCACGATATGGATGGTGCCGCCGACGCGGTAACCGCGCAGACCCGACATGTTGAGCGTCTCGGCGACCACACCCTGACCCGCGAACGCGGCGTCACCGTGCAGCATGAGCGGCATCACCGAGTAGCCCTCGGGGCCGTCGCCCTTGTCGAGCAGGTCCTGCTTGGCGCGAACCAGGCCCTCGAGGACCGGGTCGACCGCCTCCAGGTGCGACGGGTTGGCGGTGAGCGAGACCTCGATCTCGTTGTCGCCGAACATCTGCAGGTAGGTGCCGTGCGCGCCGAGGTGGTACTTCACGTCGCCGGAGCCGTGTGCCCCGGCCGGGTTCATGTTGCCCTCGAACTCGGTGAAGATCTTCGAGTACGGCTTGCCGACGATGTTGGCGAGCACGTTCAAGCGGCCACGGTGCGGCATGCCGATGATGACCTCGTCGAGCGAGTGCTCGGCGCACTGGTCGATGGTCGCGTCCATCATCGGGATGACGGCCTCGGCGCCTTCCAGCGAGAAGCGCTTCTGCCCAACGTACTTGGTCTGCAGGAAGGTCTCGAAGGCCTCCGCCGCGTTGAGCCGGTTCAGGATGTACTTCTGCTGTGCGACAGTCGGTTTGACGTGCTTCTGCTCGACCCGCTCCTGGATCCACTGCAGCTGCTCGGTCTCCAGGATGTGGGTGTACTCGACACCGACGTGGCGGCAGTAGGCGTCGCGCAGGACCGAGAGGACCTCGCGCAGCTTCATCTGCTCCTGGCCGTGGAAGCCGCCGACATTGAAGGTGCGGTCCAGGTCCCACAGCGTCAGGCCGTGCTGGGTGACGTCGAGGTCGGGGTGGCTGCGGAACTTGTCCTTGACCAGCCGCAGCGGATCGGTGTCCGCCATCAGGTGGCCGCGGTTGCGGTAGGCGGCGATCATCTCGAGCACGCGGGTGCTCTTGTCGACGCCGCGTTCGCGAATGTCCTTGCGCCAGCGCACCGGCTCGTACGGCACGCCGAGGCCGTGGAAGATCTCGTCGTAGAACTCGTCGGAGATCAGCATCTGGTGGATGGTGCGCAGGAAGTCGCCGGACTCCGCGCCCTGGATGATGCGGTGATCGTAGGTGGAGGTGAGCGTTATCAGCTTGCCGACACCGATATCGGCGATGCGCTCGTCGCTCATACCCTGGAACTCGGCGGGGTACTCCATCGCGCCCGCGCCGATGATGGCGCCCTGGGTCGGCATGAGGCGGGGCACCGAGTGCACGGTGCCGATGGTGCCGGGGTTGGTCAGCGAGATGGTGACGCCTGCGAAATCGTCGGAGGTCAGCTTGCCGTCGCGGGCGCGGCGGACGACGTCCTCGTATGCGGTGTGGAACTGGCCGAAGGTCATCGCCTCGGTGGCCTTGATGGCCGCGACGACCAGCGAACGGTTGCCGTCCTTGCCGGGCAGGTCGATGGCGAGGCCGAGGTTGGTGTGCGCGGGGGTGATCGCGTTCGGCTTGCCGTCGATCTCGGCGAAGTGCCGGTTCATGTTCGGGAACGCGTTGACCGCCTTGACGATCGCGAAGCCGAGCAGGTGGGTGAACGAGATCTTGCCGCCGCGGGTGCGGGCCAGGTGGTTGTTGATGACCAGCCGGTTGTCGATCATCAGCTTCGCCGGGATGGCGCGAACGCTGGTCGCGGTCGGGATGGTCAGCGACGCGGCCATGTTCTTGGCGACCGCGGCCGCGGCGCCACGCAGCACCTTGGCCTCGTCGGCCACGGTCTCCGTCTTCGGGGCGCCGGAGGTGGGCGCCGCGTTGGAGGTGGGCGCCGGGGTGGTCTGCGGCGTGCGCGCGGTGGCCTTCGCCGGTGCCTGCGCGGGGGCCGCGGGCTTGGCCGGTGCGGGCGCGGCGGCCTTGGGCGCTGCGTTCGCCTTGGGGGCCGAGTTCACCGACGCGGGTGCCGGAGCCGGGGTCGGCGCCTGCGCGGGAGCGGCCGCGGCCGGAGCGGCCGAGCTGTTACCGGAATCACCCGTGGATTCGGGCGTGTAATCGGCGAGGAACTCGTGCCAACTCTCATCGACCGAAGATGGATCTTGCTTGAACTTCTGATACATCTCATCGACTAGCCACTGGTTCTGTCCGAACTGGGAAGTTGAGCTGCTCACAGCAGGTGTTCGCCTCATTTCGTTCTTCGCGCTGCGACGTTTGTGACGTGCCCGGCACTGCGTAGCGACTGTGCAGGTCGCTCGATAAGGCCAGCATCAGCGGCATCGCGCCGATGCGCCCTATCTGAGGATAGGCCCAGCAGCAAACCGACGGAGCGACCGACCACCTGGCAAACCTCACCTCATAAAGGACGACTTGTCCGTCACCGAGAATATTCCCCCGGTTTCACGTGCCGCTGACCACAGTCTGGAATACGGTCCGCCCGCGGCGAGCAGCTCGACGTGGGTGCCGATTTCGGCGATCCGGCCGTGCTCGACGACGGCGATCCGATCGGCCCGCGCCGCCGTACCGAGCCGGTGAGCGACGAGGACGGTGGTCCGGCCGCGGGTCAGCGAACGACTCGCGGCAAGCACCGACGCCTCGGCGTCCGGGTCGAGGGTAGCCGTGGCTTCGTCGAGCAGCAGCAAGTCGGGGCGAACCAGCTCGGCGCGGGCCAGCGCGATGAGCTGCCGCTGACCGGCGGACAGGCCGCGACCGCGCTCGCCGACCGGCTGGCGCATGCCATACGGCAGCGCGGCGATCATGTCGCTCGCACCGACCGCAGCTGCGGCTTCGGCGATGTCGGCGTCGGTGGCGGACGGTTTTCCGAAGGCGATATTGCTGGCGACGTCGCCGCTGAAGAGGTGCGCTTCCTGCGGCACGATGCCGAGGCGGGCGCGGTAGTCGGTGAGACGGTAATCACGGATGTCGGTGTCGTCGACCAGGATCGCGCCGGGGCCGTCGGCGGGCAGGTCGTAGAGGCGGGCCAGCAACTTGACGATGGTCGACTTGCCTGCGCCGGTCGGGCCGACGAGGGCGAGGGTGCTGCCCGCGGGAATCCGCAGCGAGACGTTGTCCAGAGCGAGCGCCTCGACGCCGGGGTAGTGGAAGCGCACGTCGTCGAGGACGACCTCGCCGCGCAGCCGTTGCTCGATCGGGACCGCGTCGGCTCGATCGTTCGCGATCGCCGACGGTGTGCGCAGCAGCTCGCCGATCCGGCGCAGCCCGACGCGCGCCTGCTGATATCCGTCGAACACCTGCGACAGCGCGAGCACCGGCGCGAACAGCAATTCCAGATACAACACGAACGCGACCAGCGTGCCCGCCGTGGTCGTACCGGCGGCCACCTCGCGCGCGCCGACGAAGACCACCGCGGCCAACGACACACCCGACCAGGCGGTGACGAACGGGAAGTACAGCGCGATGGAGGCCTGGGCGCGCATCCGGCTGCGCCGATATCGATCGGAGTATTCGGCGAAGCGGCGCGCCGCGACGGGCTCGTGCCGATTGGCCTGCACCGCACGCAGTCCGGCGACGTTCTCCTGGAAGTCGGCGTTCACCGTGGAGACGTTCTCCCTGGACACGGTGTACGCCGTGGACGCGAAGCGGCGGAACAGCGCCGTCGCCAGGAACAGCGGCGGCAGCGTGGCCAGCACCACCAGGGCCAGCGAGACGTCGATCACCAACAGCGCCACTGCGATTCCGACGAAGGTCAACCCGCCGATCAGGGTGGTCGCCAGCCCGGTCTGCAGGAACGTGGACAACGAGTCGAGGTCGGTGGTCATCCGCGTCATGATCCGGCCGGACAGTTCCCGCTCGTAGTAGTCGAGCCCGAGCCGCTGCAGGTGCGCGTAGCTACGGATGCGCAGGCCGTACAGCATTCGCTCGCCGGTTCGCTCGGTGACCAGGGTGTTCGCCGCGCCGACCAGCCAGCCCGCGGCGACAAGCAGCAGGCCGAGCCCGGCGGCCAGGCCGAGCGCACCGGCGTCGTCGCGACCGACTCCGGTGTCGATGGCGAATCGCACGATCGGCGGGAAGGCCACGCCGACCAGCGCGTCCAGCAGTAGCAGCGCGACCGCGGCGATCACCAGGGTGCGCACTGGTCGCAACAGCGTGGTCAGCCGGAACTCTGGATCGGGCCGCCGCAGCCGTTGGTCGTCCAGCTTCGGCTGCTCGGTGGCGGGCGGCAGTAAAGCGATATTCCGGCGCAGCTCAGGGGTTTCGGTGAGATCCGCAGCCGCCGCGGCGGAGGTGCGGCCCGCGCTGCCGTTGGCGACGGTGGTGGGGAGCGCGACGGCCGCGGGGTGCGCGGGCAGGTGCGCACCCAGCGGCGCGGGTAGCCGGATGACCCGATCGGCGTGCGCGAGTGTCGATTCGCGATGCGCCAGGATCAGCGTGGTGCGCCCGGCCTGGTCGGGCAGCGTGCCGAAGATCGCGGCCTCGGTGATCGCGTCCACCGCCGAGGTCGCGTCGTCAAGCACCAGAATGCGCGGCTGCGCGAGCAGCGCCCTGGCCAGCGCGATGCGCTGGCGTTGCCCGCCGGACAGCGTCAGCCCGCGCTCGCCGACGACGGTGTCGTAGCCGTCGGGGAGTTCCCCGATGAAGTCGTCGGCCGCGGCGGCTTTCGCGGCCCGCCGGATCTCGGCGTCGGTGGCCTCCGGACGGCCGATCGCGATATTGGCCGCGATGGTGTCGGAGAACAAGAACGGGTCGTCGAACACCACGCCGATCGCACTGCGGAGCTCGGCGGCGCGTACCTCCGCGATGTCGACCCGATCGGCCGAGTCGTCGGTGCCGAACAGGCGAATAGTGCCCGCGTCGGGCGCGTAGAAGCGGGGGAGCAGCAGCGAGAGGGTGGTCTTGCCGGAGCCCGCCGGCCCGATGATCGCCACCGTCTCGCCGGGGCGCACGGTGAGATCCAGCTCCCGCAGCACCGGCTGTTGCGGGTCGAATCCGAAAGTGACCGCGTCGATCTCGATGCCGAGCGGTCCCGAGGGCAGTGGCTTGGGTTCGGGCGGATCGGTGACCAGCGGCGCGGTGTCGATCACCTGGTATACGCGTTCGGCGGCGGCGCGGGTGAGCTGCGCGAGCACCAGCGCACCAGCCATGATCCGCGCCGTCGCGGTCATCGTGGCGACATAGGCGGCGAACGCGACGAAGGTGCCGATCCCGATCGTCCCGTGCAGCGCGAGTAGGCCACCGAGCACGATGACGCCGACCATGCCGAGCTGCGGAATGGCGGCCACCGTCGGCGCGAACCGCGAGTCGACCACGGCCGCGCGCATTCGTTCGGAATACAGGGTGCGACTGTGCTTTTCGAGCACGTCCACCATTCGGGCCTCCTGCCCGAACCCCTTCACAACGCGCACGCCGGTGACGGTCTCCTCGACGTGCTGCGCGACATCGGCCGCGCGCTGCTGCGCCGACCAGGTAGCCGCGTACAACCGCGGCCGAACTCGAAAGACCACCACCGCGATCGCGGGCACCACCAGCAGCGCGAGCACCGCGAGCGGCGGCGACAACCACATCATCACCACCGCGGCGAGCAGGAACTCCAGCACCGCCATCCCCGACAGCGGCACCATCGCCAGCAAGCCCTGCACCAACTGGAGGTCGGTGATCGACCGCGACACCACCTGCCCGGTCCGGATCGTGTCCTGGCCCGCCCCGTCCAGTCGTTGCAGCGATCCGAGCAGATCCACCCGCAGCGAATGCTGCACGTCCAACGACAGCTTGCCCGCGAGCAGCCGTCGCCCGAAGCCCGCCGCGAATCGGCCGAGCGCCAGCAACAGCAGCAGCACGGCGACCACCGCGATGACGCCGGTCTCGCCGATCCCCGCCGCGTCGACGGCGCGCTTCGTCAGCAGCGGTCCGGCGATCTCCACCACCGCACCCGCGAGCACGGCCGCGCTCAGCCCCGCCAGCGTGCCCTTGTGCGACCGGCTTTCGGCCCACAGCCGACGAATCCAGCCGGGGCCACCCGCGGCGCGCTCAGGCGACGTGGTGTGTGTGCTCGCTTCGACAACCCCGCCCATAACCATCCACGGTAACGACGCTCACCGACACGTTATTTGTTCCCGAGGGCGGTTCAGAGATCGAGGCGGCGCAGGTTCCACCAGCCCGCGGCGCCGATGCCGATGGTCCACAGGAGCAGAACCACGACGGCGGCGGGGGTGGGGGCGAGGAAGTCGTTGTCTTCATACGAGCCGACCATGACGGTGCTGAGGGTGGCCGAGCCGGGGAACAGGGAGACGAGGCCGGTGGCGCCGACGCCGTTGGCGATCAGCCAGAGCAGGGGCTCGGCGATGACCAGCCAGCCGAGCACGACCACGATCGCGGTCGACGACGAACGCAACAGCAGGCCGAGCCCGGCACCGATCAGCGACCAGCAGACCGCGGCGAACAGCCCGCCGCCGAGCACCGATGCTAAGTTGACGCCGAAGTCGAATTTGTCTCGGCCGAAAGCGAAGAGCGCGACGACGGCCACCACCTCGACCGCGAGCGCGGCGGCCAGCGCGAACACTCCGGTGACCAGCAGCTTCGCGGCGGTAAGCCGATCGCGGTCGGCGGCGAACAGCGCGGTCACCGGCATGGTCTGATGTCGGTACTCGCCCCCGCTGCCGACCGCGCCGAACACGGCCGCCGCCAGCACCACCAGGGCGAGACCGACGTAGAGGCCGATCGTCGCGGCGCCGGTGGCCGGTTCGCTTTTCGGATCGGCCTTGCCTGCCAGCAGCCCGCTCGCGAGGCAAGCGAGCAGCGCGACCGCCACCGGCACCCCGGCGAGGATCCGGTTGAGCGGCAGCGTGGTGACCTTGCGAACCTCGGAGTTGACCGAAGGCACCAGGTCCGGGGGCACAATCGTGATCATCGTGGAATTCCGTATGGCGTCGGCGTCGGATGCTGCGCCGCACCGGCCAGGCCGGGATAGGGCGAGACCGTCGGAGTCGGGGGTTTGGTGAGCGATGCGAGCACCCGGTCGGGATGGATCAGGTCGGGGATGATGCTGTCCAGCCGCACCTGCGCCGCGGTCGCGGCGTCCCGGATATCGGCTTCGGTCGCCTCGGCCACCGCGAGCCGCCCGTCCGGTCGGATCACCGCGTCGGTGAACCCGCGCGCGGCCAGCGTGGTGGCCAGCGCGATCGGGGTGGACGCGGCGACAACGAGCCGATCGGGATGACCGCGACGCAACCGAGCCGGACTGCCCTGATACACCACCGCGCCCTCGCTCAGCACGATCACGCTGTCCGCACCTGGCAGCACCGCGGCGAGGCTCTCGCTGGTCACCAGCGCGCTACCGCCGCGCTTGGCATGCCTGCGCAGAAAGTCTTGCAGCCAACCACGTTCCGCGGCCTCGAGGCCGTCCATCGGCTCGTCCAGGATCAGCAGCGGCGGATCGCCGAGCAGCGCGGTGGCCAGCGCCAGCCGCGTCTGCTGCCCGGCCGAAAGCGCACCGCCCTTCGAGCCGGCCGACTCGCCGAGCCCGACGAGGTCGAGCACCTCCTCGACGCGCGCGTCCGGCACGTTGACCGCGGCCGCGTAGATCCGCAGATGGTCACGTGCGGTCCGGCCCGGATGCAGCCCGCGCGGCGCGAGCACCCCGCCGATGACCCGGGCGGAGTCGATTTCGCGGTCAGCGTCGCCGCGGGCCCGACTCGTCCCCGGGCCGCCGACCGCCGCGGTCCCTGAGGTCGGTTCGAGCAGCCCGAGCAGGGTTTTGACAATGGTGGTCTTGCCCGCACCCCGCGGCCCGACCAGGGCGGCGGTGGTGCCGGACGCGACGGTGAAACTCACGTTCTCGATGGCGGAAACCAGACCGTAGCGCTTGGTCAGGCTGCGGACGGAGAAGGCGAGCGCAGGCACTGCGGTCATTGCGGCTTGGTGGGTGATTGCGGCTTCGTCGGGTCGATCGCGGTGAGCGGATCGGCGTCGACGACGAGGTGCCGGTCGGCAGGCCAGATCACCGGCGCGGGCCCGAAGGCTTCGCGCGCGTTCTTGATGGTGGTCTTGCCCATCGCCCGGTTGCCGACGCCGCCGATCACCGCGCCGATGCCCGCTGGCACGATCTTGCCCGCCATCAGGGCCGCGCGCCGGGTGATGAAGCGGACGATGAACCGCTTGAGCAGCGAGTCGTTCATGGACGAGAGCCCAGGGATGCGATTGGCGAACACCGTGCCCCAGTTCTTCGCCGAGGTACCGACGGTCTTCTGCACGATGTCCATGCCGCCCTCGCCGAGCACGACGGCGAGCACCAGCGCCCTGCGCTGCTCCTTGTCCTCCGGCGAGATGCCGTGCACCGCGGCCACCGCGAGGGTGAACACGGCCGAGGCTTCCATGAAGAAGGTGGTCTCCGCGCTGACCGCGGCGATGGCCGCGACCGTGCCGACGCCGGGCACCGCCGCCGTCGCGCCGACGGCACCGCCGCTACCGGTCACCGCGAGCAGGTACTGGTTCTCCAGGCGCTCGATGATCTGCGCGGGGCTTTCCGACGGGTGGGAGCGCCGGATTCGGTCGACGTACTTGGCGACCGCGGGGGCCTGCAGGCGAGACCCCGTATCGAGTAGCTGGACCACCGTCTTCTCGAACGCGCCATTGAACATCGGCGGCACCCTCCTCTTCCGGTCTGCTGGGTTGAACTGTAGTGGTACGTCCACCCTCAGCTCGTCATGACAACGATGTACCCAGCCTGATCGGTTCCATCAGCCCGGTTGGTGCGCGGCGGGCACTCGTTCGGCCTCGACCGGCGGGGGCGGCGGGGTGCCGTCGCCGAACGGGCGGCCGCCCAACGACTCTCGGCCGTGCGGGGTCAGCCAGTTCGCCAGGTCCGGCCCCTTCGGCACGATCCCGGTCGGGTTGATGTCGCGGTGCACCACGTAGTAGTGCTCCTTGATCTGTGCGAAGTCGGTGGTGTCGCCGAATCCGGGTGTCTGGAAGAGGTCGCGCGCGTATGCCCACAGCACCGGCAGCTCGCTTAGCTTGGCTCGGTTGCATTTGAAGTGGCCGTGATAGACCGGGTCGAAACGGGCCAGCGTGGTGAACAGTCGCACGTCGGCCTCGGTGATGGTGTCGCCGACCAGATAGCGTTGCGCCGCAAGCCGTTCCGATAGCCAATCGAGTCGGTGGAAGAGCCGGTCGTAGGCGGCCTCGTAGGCGTCCTGCGATCCGGCGAAACCACAGCGGTAGACGCCGTTGTTGACGTCGCGGAATACCGCGAGGTTCACCTCGTCGATCTCGGCGCGCAGCGCTTCGGGATACAACTGCGGCGCGCCCGGTCGATGGAATTCGGTCCACTCGGTGGCGAAATCCAGCGTGATCTGCGCGTAGTCGTTGGTCACCACCTGGCCGGTCGCGACTTCCACCATCGCGGGCACCGTGATGCCGCGGGGATAGTCCGGGAATCGCGCCAGATAGGCGTCGCGCAACCGGGGGATGCCGAGCACGGGGTCGACGCCCCCGGGATCGAGGTCGAAGGTCCAGCTGAGCTTGTCGTGCGTCGGCCCGCACAGGCCGAGCGAGAGCACATCCTCCA
This sequence comes from Nocardia sp. NPDC051321, assembly GCF_044455225.1. NCBI lineage: Bacteria > Bacillati > Actinomycetota > Actinomycetes > Mycobacteriales > Nocardiaceae > Nocardia > Nocardia sp. NPDC051321. The sequence continues at coordinate 658,097 of NZ_JBITEM010000001.1, forward strand.
GCCCGAGCAGTCGGCGCACGATCAGCGTGCGGTTCGCCCACGGGCAGGCCCGCGCCGCGATCAGGCGGTAGCGGCCCGGCTCGACGGGGTAACCGTCGCGGCCGTCGGCCGTGATCCGGGTGGTGATGTAGTTGGTGTCCCGTTTGAACTCGCCGGGCTCGACGTAGGAGCCACTTTCCGCCGACTTGGTCACTTGGACAGTGTCGCAGACAGAGGACTTAGTCTGACCGAATGACTGAATCGAAGGCCACCCGCCTGGAACGCGAAATCACCGACGGCGGCGCGCAGGTAGCGATCTTGACGCTCGCCAATCCGCCGCTGAATCTCTTCGACCAGGCCATGCTCGACGCCCTGATCGAGGACTTCGCCGAGCTGTCGGCCAACCCGCCGCGCGCGTTGCTGCTGCGCGCCGAGGGCAAGCTGGTCTCCGGCGGCGTCGACGTGCACGTCTTCGACGGCTTGTCAGTTGAACAGGGCGCCGAACTGTGGCGGACCCTCTTCGCGCAGATCATCCATCCGGTCGAGGCGCTGCCCTGCCCGGTCGTGTTCGCCGCGCACGGGCTCACCCTCACCGCGGCCTTCGAGATCGCGCTGGCCTGCGACATCATTCTGGCCGCGCCGAAGGCGAAGTTCGGCTTGGTGGAGACCGTGGTCGGCCTGACGCCGTCGATGGGCGGCCCGCAGCGGCTGGCCGAACGAGCCGGCTCGGGCCGGGCGCGTGAGTTCGTGATGACCGGTGACCTGTACGACGCGGCGACCATGGCGGAGTGGGGCGTGGTGAACGCCATCCACGACGATGTCGATACGGCCGCAAGGAAATTGACGCATCGCCTGGCCGATGGCCCGACCGTGGCGCACGCCGCGACCAAGAAGATCATCGAGGCGTGGCGCTCCGGCGGTGTGGCACACGCGGATTCGGTGACACCCGAGGTGTCCGGCGCGCTGTTCGACACCGCCGATCTCAAAGGCGCGGTGCGCAGTTTCCTCGAGGTCGGGCCGGGGAAAGCGACCTACACCGGGCGGTGACAGACAGGACACGTTCGTCGCCTCTCCCGGCTAACGTGTGACTCGCGTCATATAGTCGCAGTGCCTGCTGACTCGAGGCGCGCGGAGGACGAATGTCGCAGTTGCTCGTCGAATACCCCATGACCCATCCGTATGCCAGCGCTAACCCGCTGGCGCGCGGGGCCGACGGCGTGCTGCGCTACGGCAACCTCACCCCGGCGCTCACCGAACTACTCGACCTGCAGGTGCACGCGTTCTCCACCCGTGAGGCCGTGGTCGAGATCGGCGGCCCCCGGCTGACCTACCGGGAGCTGTGGCATTCCGCGTCGCGCATCGCGGGCGGACTGCAGGAACACGGCATCGGCTACGGCGATCGGGTGGCCGTGCACATGCCCGCGGGCGTCCGCTGGGTGCAGGCGTTTCTCGGCGCGCTGCTCAGCGGCGCGGTACCGGTGCTTGTGCACGACGGCTTGCCGGACGCGGTGGCCGAGCGGGTGATCGCCGACAGCAGTGCGGATTTCGTGCTCGGTCGCGAGATCGCTCGCGGTGCGGAACTGCCCGACGGTGCCGCCTACATCGATGACGGTGCGGCACTGGGTGATCTGGCCCTGCTCAGCTACACCAGCGGAACCCCGCTCAGCGCCACCGCCGCGCCCAAGGGGGTGGAGCTGACCAACGAAAACCTGCTGTCGGCAATACGTTCGGTGGTCTGCGCGCTCGATCTGCCCGCCGACGGCCTGCGCAATCTGGTGCTGCTGCCGCTCGCCCATGCCAGCGGTTGCGTCGATCAACTGCTGCCGGCCTTGGCGGTCGGCGGCACCGTTGTGCTGGCCAGGGACGGTCGCGGACTCGCGGAAGCCATTGTGGCCGAACGGATCGACATGATGTCGGCGACGCCGCGGATCTTCGCGGGCCTGCTGCCCGAACTCGCCGCGCTGCGCGACGACGGTGTGCGCACCGAGCGCATCATCCGGCTCAGCAAGGCCGGGCACCGGAGCGAGCGGGCCTCGGCCCCGGCGACACCCGCGGATCTGGCCGCCGAACTGCGCGAGATGTTCCCGGCCGCCCGGCAGTGGTCGATCTGGGGCGCCACCGAAACCAGCGGCATCGGCCTCGCCGTCGACGACGCGGAGTCGGCCGCCGATGCCGACGCCGTGCTCGGATTCCCGTTCGGCGGTACGGAATTGGCGCTGTGCGGGCCGCGGGCGCAGGCGGGCCACGGCGAACTGCTTTGCCGCGGCCCGAACGTCTCCCCGCGCTATTGGAACGACCCGACGACCACCGCGGCCCGGTTCACCGGAACCTGGTTCCACACCGGCGATCAGGTCACCATCGACGCCGACGGCCTGGTGCGCCGCGGTCCGATCCAGCACGAATGATCCTGCGTCACTCCAGCATTCGCTCGCGCAGCCGAGCAAGCAGGTCCGGGGTGATTCCCGCGTTCGTCAGGTAGGTGTCCACGTCACCGTGCAACTCGTGCATCGAAGTGGTAGCGGTGCTGAGGTATTCCTCCCGCACGCCGAGCAGGTCGATCGAGAGTTCTTCGCCGCCGAGAAGTTTCGTCGTCATCATGGCGCGAAGCGCCGGGACGGCGCCGTTGCTCTCCAGGTAATCGGCCTTTACATCGGCCTCGGTGACCCCGACCGCGCGCAGCAGCGTGGCGATGGCCCAGCCGGTGCGGTCCTTGCCCGCCGCGCAGTGCACCAGCACCGCGCCATCGCCGCGCGCGATCGATTGCGCGAGGGCGGTGATCGCGGCGTGCGCCTCGGGCAGCGCGGGGAACATCCGGTAGACCTCGAGCATGTGGGTGAACGCGCCCTTGGCGTCGGTGTGGTGCGGCGGCGCCTCGGCCATCCGCGCGTCGAACGGCGTGACGTTCACCCGGACGCCATCGGGCACCCGGTCGTGGCCGATGTGGTCGATCTCGCGCTCGCCGCGCAGGTCGTGCACGTCGCTGACGCGCAGTTCGCGCAGGGTGGCCAGGCCCGCCTCGTCGAGCCCGGTCAGCTGGGCCGAGCGCAGCAGCACGCCGGGACGGATCTTCGCGCCGTCGACGGTGCGCAGTCCACCCAGGTCGCGGAAGTTGAAGGTGCCGGAGATGAGGTACTGGTCGGCTGGCGGCGAGAGAGTCACCGACCAAGGCTATCCGGCCGTTGGCGTCGAGCGGGTGTCGTTACCGGATCGAACCGCCCACACGTAGGTGACCGATTTGCGCGGTTCACCTGTGTGATCGGCCACAGGATCCGGGGCGCGTTCCAACGCGCCCGTACAGTGGACAACGGTCTGCTTTTCAGCCGGGCAGGGCTGAGAGTGACCCCAAGGGAGGGAAATCCGGGCAGAGCGGAGTGGTACCCCCACCATTCCGTTTGGGTAACAAAACATTCTTTCAGTCTGGAATTACCCACTGAACCTGTTCTCAAACCCCGGAAACCCTCTACCATTGATGAACGTTGGACCGGGCAGCCTGGGTTTTTCAGCGATGTGCCCGCCATGTTCGACGAGTCGCGCCGACGAGGGTGCGCGAGATCTTTTCGCCGAGGGAGTCGTCGTTGAGCGTACGAGGAGACACCGCAGTGGTTCGGCTGCGGCCGACCATCTGCGAGGCCGTCGAAAAGGCGGCCGCGTCACTAGACCACGGAGGTGTGCGCGCACTACGGGTGCTACTGCATGCCGGCGTGAGCGCGTACTGGCCTTTGGTCAAGGCCGCACCGGCCAAGCAGGTCCAGGCCTACGAGGCGACATTGGAGGCATTACGTCAGCGTTGGGCAGCGCAGACCGATTGCATCGCCGACCCGGCCGCGACGGCGGCCTACCGCGAGATGGACACCGAGGTCGCCGCGTTCCTGCAGCTCTGCGCCGATCGTTCGGGCGCGCAGTGGCTGGAACCGGTGGACGCCATCGCGGCTTACGCGGTCTCGGTGCTGCAAGGCACCGTGTTGCGCTGGCTTGCCGACTGCAATGACGAAACAATGCTGGTGGTGCTCGACGATCTGGTGAGCAGCCTGGCGACCCGGGCCGCCGAGCTCTAGCGGCCCCCCTGGGTGTGCGGTGACCTCGGGAAATGAGGAACCGCAAATGCTGGACGTTTGACCAGTTTGATGGTTGAGTGGAGTCCGTGAGCGAGCGCAGCGAGCGAACCATCAGCACGGCACCCTCGGGCAGCACGGAGAGCGAGACGTCTCCGATCGCGGGGCTGCACGCGGCCACCGCCGAGCTGGATCCGCCCCTGGCAGCCCTCGACCTGATCGCATTGCGCGCGAACGCCGCCGATCTGGTGCGCCGCGCGAACGGTGTCCCGGTGCGCGTCGCCAGCAAATCCGTGCGCTGCCGCGCCGTCCTCGAAGAAGTGCTCGGCGACGAGCTCACCGCCTCGGGCGGCTTCGCGGGCATCATGTCCTACTCTCTGGCCGAGGCCATCTGGCTGGTCCGTCGCGGCGCCCGCGACATTCTGCTCGGCTACCCGACCGTCGACCGGGCCGCGCTGGCCGAACTCGCCGGCGATGAGACCCTGCTCCGATCCATCACGCTGATGATCGACGACGTCGCTCAGTTGGACCTCATCCGTGCCGCCATCGGCAGCGACCTGGTGCGCCCGCGGGTCTGCCTCGACGTCGACGCCTCCCTCCGGATCGGCCCGATCCACCTCGGCGTCCGCCGCTCCCCGGTGCGCACGCCGGAACAGGCGGCCACCCTGGCCGGTGCGGCGTTGCGCCGCAAGTTCGAGGTGGTCGGCGTGATGACCTACGAGGCGCAGATCGCCGGCATGCCCGACACCAATGTCGCGCTGCGCCTGATGAAGCGAGCCTCCGCGGCGGAAATCACCAAGCGCCGCAAGCGAGTTCTCGACGCCGTCCGCTCGGTCACCGGCAAGCTGGAGATCGTCAACAGCGGCGGCTCCGGTTCGATCGAGGTCAGCGTCGCCGACCCGGACGTCACCGAGGTAACCGCAGGCTCCGGCCTGTACGTGCCGACCCTCTTCGACCACTACCGGTCCTTCACGCCGAGGCCCGCCCTCTTTTTCGCCACCTCGGTACTGCGCCGCCCAACCCCTTCCATCGCAACGGTTTTCGCCGGCGGCTACATCGCCTCCGGCCCCACCGGCCCCTCCCGCGTCCCGAAACCGGTGTGGCCCAACGGCTTACGCCTGATCGGCACCGAAGGCACCGGCGAGGTGCAAACCCCACTCACCGGCGCCGCGGAACTCCGCATCGGCGACCGAGTATGGTTCCGCCACGCCAAAGCAGGCGAACTGTGCGAGCGCTTCGACAAGCTGCACCTGGTCGAAGCGGACGGCACGCGAACAACAGTCCCCACCTACCGCGGCGAAGGAAACTGTTTCGGCTAGCGATGCGACGCGTTTCGAGGCTGTCGAGCACCCGGCCTCAGCTACGAGGTGAGGCGGACAGTCGCAGGAAACCGGCCAGGTCCGGCATCTCTTCCGGGGATGGGGGCAGGTACTCGCTCAGCAGCGGCGAGCGGATGATGATCGCTTTCCACATCGCGCGGCACAGTGCGGCGTGGATCAGAGCCCGGGACAGCAGGAATGGCATGCCGTACGGGGCGTCGGCGGGGGTGGATGTGGTCATCGAGAGCAGGACTACGGCGGCTTCGCGGCCGCGGAAGCGGTCGGGAGTGCCGACAAGTACGTCCTCGATGCGGGCGCGGGCGAGCAGGGTTCGGATTCGGCCGACCTGGGCGGCGTACGGTGCGACCACGAAGATGTCGTGGGGGTGCAGTCGTCTGGTTGTCGCGCCGATGGTCCAGTTCATGGTGAGCAGGGCGCGCACGCGGCGGACCACCTCGCGTGCCTCGGCCGCGGATTCGGTGGCATTGCCGTGGTGCGGGACGAGGACGGTACTCACACCGGCCGCCTCGCCGTCGAGTTCCCTTGCCAGGGTGACGGTTTCGTTGGCGCGAAGGCGTCCGTCGTAGTACAGCCGGGAGATCGGGTCGCACACCTGCGGATGCATCCGCCAGGTACGGTCCAGGAAGTAGCCGCGTGCACCGGGCAGCGTATGCCGTCCCTCGGCGAGCCAGCCGAGCACCGATTCGCCGACCGGTTCCGGGTGCGCGCTGTGCGTGGCCGGAGGCACCGGATCGCCGAGCAGCAACAGGTTTCGCGCGCTGACGCCGACCGCGACGGCGTCGGCCAGCGGGAACCGGCCCGCGTCGGCGATCACCAGCAGGTCGAGTCCCTCGCGCGAGACCATCTCCTCGTTCGCGAAATCCGTTGGTGTGCCGCCGAGTACACAACCGCTGATGGCGTTGTCCAGGAACCGCGCGTACCGGGAAGCGTCGATGACGACCCATTCCGGCGCCACCGACTCGACGTCCTTCTTCGCGACGAGTTCCGGCAGCACGCCGACCCGCACGACCGCGTCGAGGAGGTTCTCCACCGTCGAATGCGTCTGTCCGACAATGCCGATCCGCCATTTGTGCCGGGTTACCAGGCGCTCCAGTACGCGGGCGGCGGTGGAGGTCTTGCCGGTGCCCGACGGGCCCTGCACCGCGAGGTAGGAGTTGTCCAGTTCGCGCATCGCGGCGGTGATCGCGGCGGCATGATCGCCGTGCACCTCGGGCAGCGCGGCACCGGTGCGCAGCCGGGGCGGGCGGCGGGCGAGCAGGTCGAACACGGCGCCCGCCGGAATCTCCGGGAGCGCGACAAGCAGCTGCTGGGCGGCGAATTCGACCGCGGTCTCGGCGTTCCAGTCCCAGGCGGGTAGGCCGGGTGCGATCGCGGTCGGTAGCTCGTCGTAGGGTTCGCAGCCGTCCGGCAGCAGTTCCTCCAAGCGGACGGCGTCGTCGAATTCGGCGTCCACCGAGCAGCCGAGCACGGTGGCGACGGCGGTGGCGCGGCGGCCGATGGCGGTCACCATGCCCGCGGCCGCGGGCCGATCGTAGAAGGTGTACACGGTGGCGCCCGGCGTCAGCACGGTGGCCGGTCCCGGCCCGCCCGCACTCCAGCTCGAACCGATCCGGCCGGTCAGCGTGAGATACCGGCGCATGGTCGGCCGGTCCGGACTGCGATGCCACTTGGTGTCGACGGTGCCCCATTCGGCGACCAGAACCCCTGGGGCGTCGGCCCATTCGTCGACCGGATGACTGAGCCGATCGACGTGTGCCCACCACAGCGGCTGCCGCTCACGCCGGTGATACCCGAGCGCCGCGGCCATCATGGCGGCGGTGTGCCGTGGTTCTTCTTGCGCCGCGGCGTATTCGGCGAGCGCCGCCTCGAACGAGGAGGGCCGCGAGGGCGGTATCGGCTCCAGCTCGTCCGGACCGGCCACCTGACACCACGACCCGGCTCGCTCCAGCGTGATCGCCTGCGGGTCGATGCGCTGCTCGGCGGCCCGGTCCAGCAGCCAGTCCCGGAGTCGGAGCACGGTCAGGCAATCCCGTTCGGCGGCGGGCGAATGCGCCGCGCCGGGCAGCAGCCGCGCCAGCCGGTTCAAGCGATAGGACCGCTCACCGACGATCAGCGCGTTGCGCACGATGGGATACAGATCGACGAGCACACCGTCGCACAGCAACTCGTCAACGATCTCCTCGCCGACTCCGGTGCTGCCGGTGCAGTGCAGCAGGGCGCCGCGCACCGCGGAGGTGTAGTGGTACACGTGCATGTCCGGATACATCCGCCTGCGCTGCGCGAGATAGTCGAGTACCTCCTCCAGCGCACGCCGCTGCCCGGCCGCCTCGCTGCCCGGCGCACCCTCGGTGCCGAACGGTCCGCGGAAGGTGAGGTGCACGGTGCCGGGACCGCCGACGTCAACGGCCAGCGGGGTGCGGCCGCCGCCGTCGACGGTGAGCGAGAGGTCGCCGGGGGAGGGTGGCGGTAGTGCGCCGAGCGCGATCGGGTCGATCAGGCTGTGTGTCGGCTGGCCGGAATCCTCCCGGCGCAGCTGGATTTCGGCTTGGCGGCGCAGCGCGGTGAAGGTGCGCGGTGGCACGCCACGCACGGTGCTCTCGGTGCTGACCAGCCGGTCGATGGTGCTCACGCCCGCCTCGCGAAGCCGGGCCCGGGTCGTGGTCGGCATGCCCGCGACGAGTAGCAGGTCCCGCGCGGCCGCCGAGGCCGTGGTGCAGGTCCCGCAGCGGCCGCAGGCGAGATACCGGGGATCACCCCACTGCACGGGTAGCAGCTCGCTCAGCTTCTCGTCCAGGATGTGTTCGACTCTGCGCCTGCGGGATCGGTACACCGGGATCTGATCGCTCAACGCGTACGCGGTGTTGTCCTCGCCGAGATGCAGCCGGATCAGCGGGCCGGTCAACGATCCGCTGTGGTCCACCGCGTCGGCGCAGGCGGCGAGTTCCAGTGCGGTGCCGACCCGGTCGGCCTTGTCGTGCGCGGTGCCGTGCACGGTGTAGCGCACCCGATGACCGGCACGCACCAGAAAATCGCAGGAACAGTCGAAGGCACCGTCGAAGAAGGTGGCGCCGTGGATCACGTGCACCCCGGCGCGCAGCGCCGCGACGGTCTCCGCGTGCGCGGCCGTCAACGCGGCGATCAGCGTCTTCGGGCTGTCCGACTTGTGCTGCGGGCGTTGGATCTCCACCATCGAGCTGCCGAACCGGTCGCGGAAGTCGCTGAGCCTGCGATCGCGCGAGTCGTCGAACCAGGTGCGTGGCTCGGGCGCCCATTCGGCGGTGGTTTCCGGATCGGCCGCGACGGTGCCGAGTTCGGTGTCGAGGGCGCGAAGCAGCGCGAATTCACAGCGCGCCGCGCGCACGAGGTCGACGGCGGAGCAGACGACACGATCACCGAACACGAACAAACGCGGCCCTCCTGTGTCTTGCGGGACACCCGCACCCGGTCGGTGACGATGAACGGGCTGCGCAATTGTCGCCCATCGACGCCTCGGGCCGATACGGGACACCCGCACCCGATCTGCATCGATGAGTAGGCTGCGCCATTGTCGCTCATCACGTCTCGAGTTTTCGCGGGACACCCGCTGCCGTCGGCACTAATTACGTACGGACGGCAACACTGTAGCTAGCGCGGTCGACCTGGGCCTACCCTGCCCGGCTCAGGAGCGGGGCTGACGGCGCTCCGGCCGCTTCGCATTCCCGCCCTCACGGCGCGGGCCGCGGGTGAACGAGCGCTGTCCCGGCGGACCCTGATCGGGGGTCAGCTGGATGAGGACGCCGCTGATCCTGGTGCGCCGCAACGCTTCCAGCGTCTCGGCGGGCAGGTTCGCTGGCAGTTCCACCAGGCTGTGGTCGGGCCGGATGCTGATGTGCCCGAAGTCGCTGCGGCGCAGGCCACCCTCGTTGGCGATGGCGCCGACGATCGCGCCGGGCACCACGCGGTGCCGCTTGCCGACGCTGATCCGGTAGGTCGCCAGCTCCGTGCCGTTGGCGCGACTGTGCTGACCGAAACCGGACCGATCGTCCTCACCCTCGAAGCGGCGCGGGCGATCCGGGCGTTCCCGCCGTTCGCGCACCGGCTCCGGCGGCTCGGGCTGCATCAGGAAGTTCTCGCCGTCGCGAGACAGCACGGCAAGCGCCGCCGCGATGTCGACGAGCGGAATGTCGTGCTCGCGTTCGTAATCCTCGATGAGCCTGCGGAACAGCGCCAGGTTCGACGAGGTCAGGCTCTCGGTGATGTTGTCGCCGAACTTGGCGACGCGCTGCGCGTTGACGTCGTCGACGCTGGGCAGCTGCATCTCTTGCAGCGGGTGCCTGGTGGCCCGCTCGATCGACTTGAGCAGGTGGCGTTCGCGCGGCGCGACGAACAGCAACGCCTCACCGCTGCGCCCGGCCCGGCCGGTGCGGCCGATGCGGTGCACGTAGGACTCGGTGTCGTGCGGGATGTCGTAGTTGACCACGTGCGAAATACGGTCCACGTCGAGACCGCGCGCGGCGACATCGGTGGCGACCAGGATGTCGAGCGAACCGGACTTGAGCTGTCCGATGGTGCGCTCGCGCTGGTTCTGCGCGATGTCACCGTTGATGGCCGCCGCGGAAAAGCCCCTGGCGCGCAGCTTTTCGGCCAGCTCCTCGGTGGCCTGCTTGGTGCGCACGAAGATGATCATCGCCTCGAACGACTCGACCTCGAGCACCCTGGTCAGCGCGTCCAACTTGCGCTGATGGGAGACCTGCACCCAGCGCTGGGTGATGTTCGTCGCGGTGGAGGTCTTCGACTTGACGGTGATCTCGACCGGATTGTTCAGGTACTGCTTGGAGATCTTGCGGATGGCCGCGGGCATGGTCGCCGAGAACAGCGCGACCTGCTTGGTGGACGGCGTGTCCTTCAGGATGCGCTCGACGTCCTCTTGGAAGCCCATCTTCAGCATCTCGTCGGCCTCGTCCAGCACCAGATACTTCAGCTGCGAGAGGTCGAGCGTGCCCTTCTCCAGGTGATCGATCACCCGGCCGGGCGTGCCGACCACCACGTGCGCGCCCCGGCGCAGCCCGGACAGCTGCACTCCGTAGGCCTGGCCGCCGTAGATCGGCAGCACATGCAGCCCGGGAATATGCGTGGCGTAGCGACCGAACGCCTCGGCCACCTGGATCGCGAGCTCGCGGGTCGGCGCGAGCACCAGGGCCTGCGGAAGTTTGCCGGAGGTTTCGAGACCCATAAGGATCGGGATCGCGAACGCTGCGGTCTTGCCGGTGCCGGTCTGCGCGAGGCCGACCACATCGGCGCCGCTGAGCAGTGGCGGAATCGTCGCAGCCTGGATCGGCGACGGCGACTCATAGCCCACATCGGCGATGGCCGCGAGGATGCGGTCATCGATCCCGAGATCGGCGAAGGTCGGGTCGTCGGTGTCCCTGTCGTTGTCGCCAGGAACGCTGTCGACCTGATTGGTACTCATTGACCAGGAGTTTACTGCCTCGTGCTGGCCAGCCCAGCCACCGCCCCAATACGGTGAGACGTATGCAACTGGATAGCTCCGATACGAATCAGACCCCAGCACCGAACCCGCTGGACGTGGCGGTCGTCCAGTTCGCCCCCGGCACCGATCCGTCGGCCAACCTTTCCGCGCTGCGCGAGCACGTGCGCGCCGCGCGCGATCGGGGCGCGCGGGTGGTGATCGCGCCGGAATACTCGATGTTTGCCGTCACCCGGCTCGATGAGCGTGTCGTTGCCGTCGCCGAACCCCTGACCGGGCCGTTCGTCACGGGACTCGGCGAGATCGCCCGCGAATCCGGCGTGCATCTGGTCGCCGGAATGGTGGAGCGGGTCGCGCCGGGCGGCAGCCGGATCCACAACACGCTCGTCGTCCTCGGGCAGGACGGAAGCCTCGTCACGAAGTATCGGAAGGTGCACCTCTACGACGCCTTCGGCTTCCTCGAATCGGAGGTCGTCGAGGCGGGCGCGATCGAGCCGCCGGCCACCTTCGATGTGGCGGACGTGACATTCGGCTTACAGACCTGTTTCGATCTGCGCTTCCCGGAAGGCATCCGCCGCGTCGCCGCCGCGGGCGCCCAGGTGCTGGTGCTGCCCGCCCAGTGGATTCCCGGTCCGGCCAAGGTCGATCAGTGGACGACGCTGCTGCGCGCCCGCGCCATCGAGAACACCGTCTACGTGGCCGCCGCCGATCAGGCCGCGCCGCGCGGTGCGGGCGCGTCGATGATCATCGATCCGACCGGCGCGGTGCTCACCGAGCTCGGCGATGAAGAGGGTGTGCTGACCGCCGGGATCGACCTTGCCCGGCTTGCCGAGGTGCGCACGACCAATCCGAGTCTCGCGTTGCGGCGATTCGCGATCGCCGAGCGGACGTAGACACCGCGTCGGTTCCGATGGCGCTGCGATCGAAACGATCCCGTGCGTAGTGGCGGTTCGGTGACGGGTGGGCGTAGCGTTTTGCGGGATGATCTACACGGATCGGACATCGGCCGGTCGCGCGCTCGCCACACATTTGGCGACATTGCGCGCGGCGCATCCGCTGCTGCTCGGCCTGCCGCGCGGCGGGGTTCCGGTGGCCGCCGGGGTGCGCGAGATCATCGGCGGTGACCTCGACATCCTGCTGGTCCGCAAGCTCGGCGTGCCATGGCAACCGGAGCTGGCGATGGGCGCCATCGGCGAAGACGGTGTGCGGGTGCTCAACTCGGATGTGTTGTCGCACATCGGGATAACCCCACAGGAGTTCGCCGCGATCGAGGACAGCGAGCGGGTGGAGCTGGACCGGCGCCGGACGGTATGGCGCGGCGCGGCGCAACCGATCCCGTTGGACGGGCGCACCGTGGTGATCGTCGACGACGGCATGGCGACCGGCGCGACCGTGGTGGTCGCCTGCCGGGTCGCTCGCCTGCATCAGCCTGCTCAGCTCGTCGTCGCCATACCGGTCTCGTCGGCGGAGGCGTTGCGCAGAGTCGCCGCGGAAGCCGACCAAGTTATCTGTCCCTTGGTGCCGGACACCCTCGGTGGCGTCGGCACCGCCTACGAGGACTTTCACCAATTGGCAGACGAAGAAGTCACCACCCTCCTCGCCTGATCGCCACCCGGTCAGACCTCGGTGATGCCTTTCCGGTGGCGCTGCGCGAGCTCGGCGTAGAAGCCGGGGTTGAGCTTGATCCATCCCTCGGCCGGGGTGCCTTCGATGGGGCGCTTCACCACGGCGGGGGAGCCCGCGGCGAGCACACCGTCGGGGATCTCGGTGCCCGGCTGGACCAGCGAGTGCGCGGCGATCATCGTGCCCGCACCGATTTTCGCCATGTCCAGCACCGTGGTTCCGTTGCCGACAATGGCTTCCGCGCCGACGAACGCGCCGTGGAACACCACGCTGTGTGCGATGGTCGCGCCCGGCCCGATCTCCATCGGCACGTCCGGCGGCACGTGCAGCACGGCGTTGTCCTGGATGTTGGCGCGTTCGCGAATGGTGATCGGCGCCAGGTCCGCACGCAGCACCGCGCCGTACCAAATCGACGCGCCCGCCTCGACCCGCACGTCACCGATCAGGGTGGCGGTCGGCGCGATGAACGCCGTCGGATCGACTTGCGGCCGTTTGCCTTCGAATTCATAGAGGGGCATGTGGACACCGTAACGCCGGGGAGTTACCAGCGGTCGTGCGTTCGGCGTGGGTCTGGTCGTCACAGGTACCTGCGAAGGTAGGTGAACCTTCACCAGCGGTCGGCGTAGGCGCTGGCCCGTTCGGCCGCGGTGACCATCGGGCGCAGCTGCGCGATGAACCCGTGGGCGGTCACCGGAACGATGTCGACATCGGTGCCGGTGCGCACCGAATAGCGGCCGTCGTCGAGCACATCGATCCAGCAGAGCACCCCGAACGGGCGTAGCTCGCCTTCGCCGCGGCGCGCGGACACCACGATCTGGCCGATGCCGTCCCTCGGCTGCCGCAGCAGCCTGCGGATGCGGGCGGGCACCGTCGGCCCGGCGACCGGGACGGTGACCAGGTCACGGCTGTCCTCACCGACCCTGGTCAGCGGCGCGGTCAGGCGCGGCGTTGTCCCCGGTGTCCGCTCCGGCAGCATCGAAACGACCCGGGCGGTCAGGCTTTTCACACTGCCGACGAACAGCCGGATGTCACCGCCGCGGTCCGCGGTCGCACCGGGTCGCTGCGCGGCCACCACCGCGACATTGCCCGCCGCAGCGCCGAGCACCCGCACCGGACGGATCGCGTCCGAGCCCGGCGCACCGTCGCGCTCGCCGAACACCTCGATCCGCAGCACCGGCGCGCCGAGCACGCGAAGTGCCGCCTCGAGGTCGGCGTCGAGCACCCGATCGCACCAACTCTGCAGGGCCGGTAATTGGGCATCCCGCTCGGCGGTGTCGTGTGCGGACAATCGAACGGCCAGCGGATAGGGGATCCGATCGCCGTCGGTGCGCGCCCATGCCAGCGCGAACTGGTCCGGCGTCAGCGTCCAATTCACTCCAGCTCGGTCCACTCGCCGAGCACCGGTGGCGTGGTCGGATCGATGGAGCCGATCAGTTCGCCGTTGTCGTCGGACGGTTCGAGATAGGTCGGCAGGTCGTCGAAGTGGAAGTCGTCCTCGTCCTCCTCGTCGAAGCGCGAGATGCGCGCGTTCGCGGCGTTGGCCGCGTTCGCGGCGACGCTGGATCCCTGGCGCGGTGCGTCGCCTGCGACCATCGCCCCACCCATCAGGCCGCCCATCGCGCCCGCGCCGAGCCCGCTGACCGCGTCGCTGCCGCTGTTAGCGCTGCTGCCGCGTCGCTCGTCGCGCTTGCGCTGCTCGTCGGGTGTGCTCGTGCCCGCGCTGCCCGGTGCGGTCGGGACAACGACCGGGTGGGCCGACGCGGTGGTGGTGCTCGGTGTCGCGACAGCGGGTGCGGCAGGCGCAGTGTGCAGCCTGGTCGCGGCCGGTGCCAGGGACAGTGGCGTGTCTGTCGCGGCCGTGGTGACCCGGGGTGCTGCGGGGGCGGCGGGACTTCCGGCGCCTGCGTCGGTGGCTCCGCTGGCGGCGGCAATCGTCGTCGCGGGGGCGGTTTCCTCGGGCTGCTGCTCGGGCGCGACCGGCTCCTCGGCCGGTGCATCGGCCGCCGGCGCCGCGACCGGTTGCGTCGTGGTCGACGAGGTGCCCAGCGGAATTGATTGCGCGACAGGGATTCCCGCGTCGGCACTGGGCCCGGTCACGTTGGCGACCGGTGCCGTGCTCGGCGTGGCCTGCGTGTCACCGAACTGCTCGTCCAGGAATGCGGGCACGTCGGTGCCGGTCGGGATGAACACACCGGTGTAGATGTCGTTCATCGCGCGCACGATGTCCTGACGCGTGTGCTCGGTCGTCTTCTGGTCGGCGACATTGCTGGTGGCCTGGGTCGGATCCAACAGCGCGGCACCCAGGTCGGGCGTCTTCCCGGACGGCGCGGACACCGCGGCCCGCAGCGCCTCCGCCGCGTCGCCCGCCTGACCGAGCCGCTGCGAGACGACGGCGAGCACGTCCGCGAGGTCCTGACCGGTCTGCTCGAATCCGTACACGGCCTCGGCGGCACGTTGCGCCGCGCTGCCACGCCAGCCGTCGGCGATGGCCGCTCGAATCTCGGTGTGCGCCTGGGCGACCGCGTCGGCCAGCCCGGCCGCCGCGGCACCCCAGGCCTGCTGCCCGCCGGTGAGCACCGCGGGCTGCATCAGCTGGACCTTCTCGTGGATCTCCGGATGGGTCATGCTGTCGAAGATCTCGACGGTCGGCGCGTACGGCGGGTCGTTGCGCCTACTGGTCATCCGCTCAGGGGTGTGCGGCAATTTACGCATGGGTCGCTCCCTCCGCGTCGATCCGGCCGACGGCCGACGCGAGTGCGTGGTCGGCGCGGTGGTAAGCGGCCCCGGCGGCGCGGAAGGTCAGCGCGAGTTCCCTGGCCGCTTCGGCGTATTCCCATAATCGGGTGAGCGCGCCGTGCGCCTTCGTCTCGAAGCCAGCGCGCAGCGCGTCACCGGAGGCGAACCCGCCGAACCCGGGCAGCGACGAGGCGGCGTTGAGCGACCGAATCTGGTCCTCGATCTGATTGGCCAGTTGCTCGTAGCGGCGCGCGCATCGTTCGTGCACCCCGCTCGCCACGAGCACACGGTCGATCCACAGCTCCCCTTCGTTCACCGCGGTGTGCAGCCCGGCGGCGCTGACACCTGGCGCCGTGAAATCCGACAGATCCGGGCTCGCGACCCCATTGGCGTTCTCGTTAGATGGCACCTGACGTCCCCCTTCCTCATCTCTGAGCGAGGCTCAGTTCACGGGCGCCGTGCCAACCCCACGACGACACCCTGCATCCAGTCCGCGATGTCGGCAGCGACCCGCGCGTGCACCGGCTCGTGCAGAAGATCATGCCCGGCATCGGCGTACTCGCGTAAATCTACCGATTCGTGGCGCTGAGTCCATACCCTGACCGCATCAATCGGTGCTCGCCTATCCTCGACACCGTGCACCGCGAGGATCGGAAGGTCGCGCGGCAGTGGTGTTCCCAGCGCGCCGGGCGTGCCGCCACCGAGCGCCCGCTTCGAGACTCCGGACAGCACCACGCCGGTCACCGCGTCCGCGGGAATGGCGGGCCGCAACGGGTAAGCGCGCTGCACAGCGGTGGTATCCGCGGCCGCCCCGCCCGTTTCCGGCGCCGCGGCGCCGAGCAGGCCGAGGACGGTGACCGCGCCGAGCGAATGGCCCATCAGGATCAACGGCGGTCGCGGTGCGGTGGCCCGGACGATGTCGAACAGCCGCACCGCGTCCGCGACCAATTCCGGCAACGTGCCTGGGTCGCCATCACCCTCGCTGAGCCCCTGTCCATAGGTATCGAGCGCCCACGTTTCGACGGCGGCGGTCCGCAGTGTCCTGGCGAATCGGTGATAGTGGCCGCTGTGCTGACCGAATCCGGGCAACAACAGTACTGTCGCAATACTGTTTTCGATCGGCCACCGTCGATAGTGCATCCGGCCGCGTTCACCGTCGAAGAATGGCATGTCCTGATCTTGCCAAAGATTTTGTCGCTCAGCGGACTTCACGATGCGTCCGGTCGGCCGCCGCACGTCTTCGCCCCGGCCAGGCGCGGTG
Organism: Nocardia sp. NPDC051321; assembly: GCF_044455225.1. NCBI lineage: Bacteria > Bacillati > Actinomycetota > Actinomycetes > Mycobacteriales > Nocardiaceae > Nocardia > Nocardia sp. NPDC051321. The sequence continues at coordinate 674,555 of NZ_JBITEM010000001.1, forward strand.
TGAGCACGGACCTCTTCTGTTCAGGTGGCTAGACTGCCAGCCGATCGCAGTATCGGCTTATCGAGACCGAGGTGCCCGTTGAGAAGACTCCGTCGCCCAGGTTCTTTACTGTGGCCCGCCGCGCTGATCGCCCTTGCGGGCACCGCACCGGTCGCCGCCGCGGACCCGGCCGCCGCGGCGCCGATCGCCTCGTGCGCGCCCGCGCTCGCCGCGACCGCGGTGCCCGCCGGAATACCGGTGCTCGACTGGTCGGAGAACGTCGGCTACGACGTCGCGGGCAACCTGTGGGTCTCCCGGGTGTACCGAAACGTGGTGCAGCGCTATGACCGTTCCGGCGCGCTGACCGCGACCGTTCCGGTGGACTTCCCCGGTGCCGTGCGCAGTGGTCCGGATGGCTTGCTCTATGTCGTCTACGGGGATACGCCGACCAGCCTGGTCAGTCCCGGCGGGGTGGTCCGTTTCGACCCGACCGCGGCCGACCCGAAGCCCGAGGTCTTCGTCTCCGGGGTGCGCACCATGCCCAACGGAGCCGCCTTCGACGAGGACGGCTACCTCTACCTCGGTGCGTCGCTGTCCGGCGTCATCCGGGTCCGCCCGGACGGCACCATCGACACCGGGTGGACCGACCAGGCCCCCAAGGGAAGTGCGAACGGCGTCGTCGTGCGCGACCGCACGCTCTATGTCACGACCAACGGCGGCCCGCTCGGCCGGATTCTGCGCATCCCGATCGATGCGCCCGGCGACACGTCCGTCGTCGCCGACGTTTCGTCGCCGGTTGCCGGTATGCCGGACTTCACCGATGATCTCATCGTCGATTCGGCCGGAATCCTTTACGTGACCACAGTTTTCGGCCAACTCGTCCGCGTCGATCCGGCCACCGGTGCCGCCTGTGCCGTGCTGAGCGGTGCGCCGATGACCTCGGTCGTCGCAACCCCGGGACAGCCCGATCAACTGATCGCGGGTACCGAGGGTGGCACGGTCCTGCGAATTCAGTTGCCTCGCTGAGCCTCAGCGCACCTGGCCGCCGACGGCGCGGTCGATGCGGGCGGACACCGTGCGCAGCCGCCGGATCAGCTCCGGCGGTTCGTGCACCTCGAAATCGGCACCGAGGGCAATCAGCCGGTGCGCCAACCACTCCGGGTCGTCGTCCCGGTGGGCGTCGAGGCGGCAGGTGTCCTCATCGAGCGCGATGACGTCGCCCGGTTCGTCGCCCAGCCGCCCGGCGATCCGGCTCGCTGGTGCGTGAATGGTGAGCGAGAGTCGGAAAGTCGGTGTCCCCCAGTCGGTTCGGCGTCCAGACACATATGCGGCGGGATCGTCGGCGGGGAGCTCTCGCGGGGTGAAGCGAGCGGCGGTCGGCTGGGGGCGTTCGATGCGATCGACCCGGTAGACGCGCCAGTCGTCCCGCTCGACGTCATAGCCGACGAGGTACCAGCGATGCCGGGACGGGACCAGCCCGGCCGGTTCGGCATGCCGCCGGGATTCCGTGCCGCCCCCGTCGCGGTACGTGAAACGCACACGCTCGCTGTTGGTTACGGCAGCGGCCAGCGCGGTCAGTACCTCCGGATCCACCAGCGGACCCGTATCGGTTGGCAGCGCCAGTGCGGTGCCGAGCACCCGCACCCGGCGGCGCAGCTTCGCAGGCAGCACCTGCTCCAGCTTGGCGAGTGCGCGCACCGACGCCTCCTCGATGCCGGCCACCGCGTATCCCGCGGCCGCACGCAACCCCACCGCGATAGCGACCGCCTCGTCGTCCTCGACCAGCAATGGTGGCAGCGCGGACCCCGCCACCAGTCGATAGCCGCCCGCCGCACCCATTGTCGCGTCGACCGGATAGCCGAGTTCCCGCAGCCGATCGATATCGCGGCGCACCGTGCGATCGGTGACGCCGAGCCGTTCGGCGAGTTCGCTGCCCGGCCATTCGCGCGGGGTCTGTAGTAGGGACAGCAGGCGCAGCAGCCGGGCGGGTGTGTCGTTCATGAATTCGAGGATTCCAGAAAACTAGGACATAGATGGTCCTATATGACTCTTAACGTGGTGCTAGATCACCGGATCGACACACAAGGAGCAGCACCGATGACCGACAACCGCACCGCAGTTCGCCCGTTCCGCATCGACATCGCACAGGCCGACCTGGACGATCTGAACGACCGGTTGCGCCGCACCCGCTGGTCGGCGCAGCTGCCCGGTTCAGGACGGGACCGCGGTGTACCGGTCGCCTACCTGCGCGAGCTCGCCGACTACTGGCGGACCGAATTCGACTGGCGCGCACAGGAAGCGGCATTGAACGAGTTTCCTCAGTTCCTTACCGAAATCGACGGCCTGGACGTGCATTTCGTGCATGTGCGCTCGCCAGAGCCCGATGCGGTGCCGCTGATCCTGACCCACGGCTGGCCGAACACCTTCGTCGAATTCAGCAAAACCATCGGCCTGCTCAGCGATCCGCGCAAGCACGGCCTCGACCCGGCGCAGGCCTTCCACGTTGTGGTGCCGTCGGTGCCCGGCTTCGCGTTTTCGGAGGGCCCGCGCGAGCTGGGGATGACGCCGCGCCGGGTGGCCGAGATGTGGCTCGTGCTGATGGACCGGCTCGGTTACCAGCGATTCGGCGCCCAGGGTGGCGATCTCGGCGCGTATGTCGCGCCGGAAATGGCGATCGCGGCGCCGGACCGGGTGATCGGCGTGCACATCGACGGCGGCATCGGCATGCCGACCGCGGCCGACGTGCCGACCATGACCACCGACGAGCGCGCCGAATGGGATCTGATGCAGCAGTGGATGACCGGCGTGAACCACCATGTGCTGCTGCACGCCGCGCCGCAGACCTTCGCGCACGCGTGGACCGACTCGCCGGTCGGCCTGCTCGGCTGGCTGATGCACAAGTTCAACGAATTCGCGCCGCTCGCCGATCAGGCCGAGGACGTCATCGACCGCGACCACCTGCTGACCAACATCAGCCTGTACTGGTTCACCAATACCGCGGCCAGTTCATCCTGGCCGATGTACAACGGGCTCGGCGACAACGGATTTGCGTGGCCCAAGGGCCAAAAGCTGGTTCCGACCGGCGTTTACGGCGGCGGTTCCGCGCTGATGCTGCGGCTTGCCAAGCGCGACAGCGACATCGCGCACTGGCCGACAGGCAATACCGGCAATCACTTCGTCCCGATGGGGCTGCCGCGGCAGCACGTGGCCGATATCCGCGCCTTCTTCGCCAAGATCAGCTGAAACAGGCGGCACCGTTATCCGCGGTGCCGTGGCGTCAGTTGGCGGGCTTGCTGAATTCGCCGTGCACAGCGGCACCGGCGGGCACGCTGGGAGTGCTCGTCGGTGCCGGGGCGGGTGCGGGTGCTGGAGCAGGCTCGGCCGCCGCGGGGGCCGGCGCCGGTGCCGGGGGAGCAGGCGCGGGCGCGGGCTGCTGCTCGACGGTCGGTCCCGGTCCCGGTCCGACCACTGTCCCGTTGGGTCCGGGTGTGGCCAGTCCCGGCGCACCGGTGTTCGACGGCTTCGGCTGGATGACCGGCTGGTCCGGAACCATGAAGGTGCCGACGGTCGGCGTCATCAAGCAATGCGCGAACGGGTAGTCGATGATGCCCCACATCGAGGCGATCACCGTGCCCGGCCCGCTGTTCACCGTCTTGGACAGCGACGGCAGGCCGTACTCGGTCAGGTCGTCGAGCGGGTCGATCCCGCTGGCGCCGTTGTTGATGTTCACCCAGGCCACGACGAGGCCAGAGGCCAGCGGCGTGCCGGAGTGCGCGGGGGTCGCGCTGAACCGCAGGGTGCCCGGCGCGACATTGAGGTCCTGGCTGTTGCCGATCCCGTCGGTGGTCGCGGCGGCGATGATGGTGGTGACCGGCCCGATGCTGCCGCAGCCGAAAGTGGGTGCGGCATAGGCGAACGGGGTGAAGGCACTGGTGACATGGCGCAATCCGGCCACGTCGGCGAGCTTGGTGTATTCGGTCAGCGCGCCGACACCCGCCTGCACAGCTGGATCGGGACCGGCGGTCTCGGTGAGGTGAGCCAGACCGGCGTCCAGCGGTGCTGGTTCGGGATCGGCGCCCGCCGTGCTCCCCATGGTCAGCGCCGCGCCGATGCCGAGAGCTGTCACGGCCGTTGCGGCGCGTGCGATGGTCCTGCCGTTCACTCGAACTCCTCGATACGCAAAGTCTCGGGGTCCCCAACCCACGTGCAGCAACGTACCAGTTCGTCTGGAATACCGCCCAGGTGGCGCCGTTGTTCATGCGGAGTTGACGCCCGCGAGCGTGTCCAAGCGGTGTGATCCACTCGACAGTGGAGGATTACCGAAGGGTAGGTTGGACTCGGACGTTACGAGACACAGACGGAGCTGCGTATGAAAATAAGCCTGTCCCCAGACGAAGTCGCGTTTCGCGACGAACTGCGAAACATCTACCGCACCGAGATCCCCGCCGATATCCGTGAGCGCTTCAAGTACGGCAAGGAGCTGTCCCGCGACGACATCGTCCGCTCGCACAAGGCACTGAACGACAACGGCCTCGCGGTGCCGAACTGGCCGGTCGAGTGGGGTGGCAAGGATTGGACCCCGATGCAGCGCCACATCTGGCAGGACGAGATGCAGCTCGCCTCGGTGCCGGACCCGCTGACCTTCAACGCGCAGATGGTCGGCCCGGTGATCGCGCACTTCGGCTCGCAGGAGCTCAAGCAGCGTTTCCTGCCGCCCACCGCCGCGCTCGACATCTGGTGGTGCCAAGGCTTTTCCGAACCCGACGCGGGCTCGGACCTGGCCTCGCTGCGCACCACCGCGGTGCGTGACGGCGACTCCTACATCGTCAACGGCCAGAAGATCTGGACCACGCTGGCCCAGTACGCGGACTGGATCTTCTGCCTGGTGCGCACCGACCCGAGCGCGGCGAAGAAGCAGGCGGGCATCTCGTTCCTGCTGTTCGATGTGAAGTCGCCAGGCGTCACCATCCGCCCGATCAAGCTGATCGACGGCGGCTACGAGGTGAACGAGGTGTTCTTCGAGAACGTCCGCGTCCCGGCCGATCAGCTGGTCGGCGAGGAGAACATGGGCTGGACCTACGCCAAATTCCTGCTCGGCAACGAGCGCACCGGCATCACCGGCGTCGGCCGCACCAAGGTGAAGCTCGGCATCGCGAAAGAGTATGCGGCGCAGACGAAGTCGGGTGACGGCACGCTGCTGAGCGATCCGCTGTTCGCGGCCAGGGTCGCCGAACTGGAGAATGAGCTGCTCGCGCTGGAACTCACCCAGCTGCGGGTGGTCTCGAATTCCTCGGACGGCAAGCCGAATCCGGCGTCCTCGGTGCTGAAGCTGCGCGGCTCGGAGTTGCAGCAGGCCGCCACCGAGCTGCTGATCGATATCGCGGGCCCGGACATGGTGCCGGTGGGTGCCGACGAGATCGCCTCGCCCGGTTGGGCGCAGCGCAGCGGACCCAGCTACCTGAACTATCGCAAGACAACCATCTACGGAGGCTCCAGCGAGGTGCAGCGCACCATCATCGCCTCCACGATCCTCGGATTGTGAGGCGCCGCCATGGATTTCGATCTCACCGATGAACAGGAAATGCTGCGGGACACGGTACGTGACCTGCTCGCCCGCAACTACGACCCCGAGACCAGGCTGAAGGTGACCGACACCGAACTGGGCTGGAGCCGCGAGGTGTGGCAACAGCTCGCCGAACTCGGTGTGCTCGGACTGACTTTCACCGAGGAGGACGGTGGCGTCGGCGCAGGCCCGGTGGAGACGATGGTGGTGCTGCAGGAGGTGGGGCGCAGGCTGGCGCCGGAACCGATCCTGGACGCGGTGCTGCTGCCCGGCGCGCTGATCGCGCTCGCGGGCACCACCGAGCAGCGGCAGCGGGTGCTGCCCGACGTCGCGGCGGGCAGCAAGCTGCTCACCTTCGCGCATGCCGAGCCGGGTGTCCGCTGGCCGTCTACCGAACTGGCCACCACCGCTGTGCCGCAGGGTGATTCGTACGCGCTGACCGGCATCAAGAACCCGGTCACGCACGGCGACTGCGCCGACGACCTGGTGGTCAGCGCACAGCTCCCCGGCGGCGGGACCGGGCTGTTCCTGGTCGCCGCTGACGCGACGGGCGTGACCCGCAAGACTTACCGCACGGTGGACGGGCAACGCGGCGCACAGCTCGAATTCGACCAGGCCACCGCCGAACTGCTCGGCGGCGATGTCGACGCGGCCGAGGCGATTCAGTCGGCGCTGGTGCAGGCGCAGGCGAGCCTGTGCGCGGAATCCATCGGTGCGATGGAGGAGGCGCTGCGGTTGACCACCGATTATCTGAAGCAGCGCAAGCAGTTCGGGGTCACCCTGTCGAAGTTCCAGGCGCTCACGCACCGGGCAGCCGACATGTACGTCTCGCTGGAACTGGCGCGCAGCATGAGCCTCTACGCCACCGCCGCCGTCGCGGACGACGCGATCGACCCGCAGGTCGCTTCGCGGGCCCGGCTCCAGGTCGGTCGCTCGGCACGGCACATCGGTCAGGAAGCCATCCAGATGCACGGCGGCATCGGCGTCACCGCGGAGTACCCGGTCAGTCACTACGTGGCCAGGCTGACCGCGATCGAGCGCACCCTCGGCGGGGGCCTCGAGCACCTGCGGGTGCTCAGCGCGCGGGTCGGCGAGTACGGGCTGCCCGAGCTGTAAGCCCTTGCGGTGGTGTGCGTTCCGCGCACCACCGCGGGTCACTCGTCGTCGGTTGACGGCCCCGAGTACGGGTTGCTGCCGTACGGATGCGTTGTCGGCTCGTCGGGAGTCGTCGTGGTCGGTCGCGGCCGCGTTGTCGTCGGCCGGGTGGTCGGCCGCGTCGTGGGAGCTTCGGTTGTGGTCGGCGACTCGGTCGTGGTGGGCCGGGCGTCCTCGGAGGGGCGTTCGTGCGGCACGTTGCCGTTCGGCAAAGCGCCCGGTGCCTCTTCCGGGGGCGGCGTTTCACCGGATGTCGTGGTGCTGAAGCCGGTGAACGGCGTCGCGTGCGGTGCCTGGTAGGGCGCGATCTGCCAGGTCGGCGACGGGGGAATCGCCACCCTCGGCACTGTGCCGCTCGGTCCCTCGTGCGCAACGGGTGCGACGTTCGGGTCGGACTGCAACGGCGGGGGCGCGACGTAGGTGTCCTGCTTGCCGATTCCGCAGGCGCCGATGAGGACGAGCCCGACGGAGATCGCCCCTGCGGCAATCGCCGGACCTGCGATCTTGGTCCTGGTGCTCTCCATCGGTGATCACTCCTGCTGCGGTTCGAGTCGGGATCACCTTACTCGAGCGCGGTCCACGCGGCCAGACGAAGCGGTCGCCAACGGTGCGTCCGAGATCATGTTTTAAACATGCGTAATTCAGATATCGAATTGATTTCGTCGGCGTGTCGCGGGCACGTGTCGCTGTCATACGGCGGTGCATGGTCGTAGCGTGTGAGCAAAGTTACGCGTGAGACGCCTGTACCCAGATGAGAGAAGCGTTGTGTGATGAACGCGGCATTGGTTCTCTGATCGGCGTCATCGAGGAGTAGATGATGGGAGCTTACTCGACAACGTCGCCGCGAGAGTCGTCCGCAGCCGCCAAGGATGCGGTGTCGGCTACTTCGCAGCACCTCGTGTCGAACAAGTCAGCGCGCTCGCTGTCCACGGTCATTTCGCGGATATTCGCCTGGCTTTTCTTCGTCGGTGGAATCGTCGGGGCTGTCTTCGGCATCGCCGGCTTACACGTCGAGATCACCGTCGCCGGACTGATTCTCGCGTGCACCGCAGGGCTGATCCTGCTCAAACTCCGCACAGGTGGCAGCGGCGGCAACGAAACGGATTGACGCCGAACCCAACTGAGGCCATGGCCAACCGGACTACTGGTCGGTCGGTCACCGAGCGATCACCGCTGGTCACCGAAAAATTCGGGCGCGCAACGCTTTAGCCGCCTACCGTGATCATCATGAGGATCGAGATCACCACGGACGCGGCCGAGTTCCGCTCGCGCACCGAATCGTTCCTGCTCCGTGATCCGCTGCGGCACACCGTGATCACCACGAGCATCGCCAACCAGGTCGAGGGCGTGCAGACCCCCGACCGCGCCGCGCGGTTCCTATCGGTGCATGCCGACGACGCCACCGTGGTCGGCGTCGCCATGCGGGCGCAACGCTGGGACGTGTATCTCGGTGAGCTGCCCGAAGGTAGCGCGGGCGCGGTGGCCGACGCGCTGGCGGAAGTGGTCCCGGAAAGCACCGGCGTCGAAGGACTCGTCGGCGACGCGACGGCCTTCGCGCAACGCTGGAGTGACCGATTCGGCGTCACCTTCCGTCCGTCCTTCGGCACCCGGCTGTACCGCCTCGGCGCGCTGCGCATCCCCGATGTTCCCGGAACACCGCGCCGGGCAACCGAATCCGAGCTGCCGCTGTGCCTCGAATGGGCGGCGGCCATGCACAACGATGCCGGGATACCCGCCGTCGCACTCGACAAGGCGGCCATCGGCAAGCGGGTCGCCGCAGGCATGATCTGGTTCTGGGAGCGGGACGGCAGGCCGGTAAGTTTTGCCGCCCACCAGATCCCGGTACACGGCTGGTCCCGCATCGGCCTCGTCTACACCCCGGCGCCACACCGCGGCCACGGCTACGCCAGCGCCGTCACCGCCCACATCGCGCAGGTCCTGCGTGCCGAGAGTCTGGACGTCTGCCTCTTCGCCGACACGGCCAACCGCACCGCGGGCAAGATATACCAGGCCATCGGCTTCCATCCGACGCACGAATTCGTGCACCACGAATTCAGTTAGACGACTTCGTGTTCCGCCGCCCCCACGAACTCAGTTCAGCGGGGCGGCGGTCCACCACTCCATGAATTCGGCGTAGGTAGCGATGAAGCCGACGCTGTACATGAGCACGGCGGCGCGTTGCGGATCCGCGGTGAACTCGGTGACCATCCGCGGGCGTCGTTCATCGCTGTCATGCAGGGTGTAGTTGGTGTACTCGTGGCCGTGGTTGGCCGCCGTGCTCCGGTCGTTGGCGGGTAGCCGGTCGAGGGTGGCCCGGACGTCGACGGGGGAGTTGTATAGGTAGAACGAGAAGGACGCCTTGTTCGGGCCGCCGAAGCAACGCCACAGCACCAGCCAGTCGCCGAGAGCGGGATCGTCGTTGTCGAGCGGGGGTGCCGACCCGGGGGCATAGGAGAAACAACCCGCCTTGTTGTAGCCCGTTCCGGCCTGAACCAACTGCTGGGGAGTCGTTTCCGGCAGCATCGCGGCGAACTCGTTGCTCAATGCGGCGGCGTTGGCGCTCACCTGATCTCGGTCCGGCGTCGGGTGCGCCGAGGTCGACGGTTTTGTGCTCGGCGTTGCGCCGCCGGTGCGGGTCGTGGTCGGCGCTGTGCTGGTCGGGGACACGCTGATGGTCGTGGTCGGGCCGGCGGAACCTGTTCCGCCGCGCGAGAATACGACGATCGAGGCGATGAGTCCGAGGACAAGCAGCACGGCGATCACGCCACCGGCCATGGCGTTGGGCCGGGAGCGGTGGCGGTCGCCATCGAGAGACGCGTCGGGAGCGGGGTTTTCGGTGCCCCGGCCGTGCTGAGGTGCCGCCGTGGGTGGCTGGTACACCACCGTGGATGGCTGATTCGGTGCGAACTGTTGCGCAGTGGTGAGCGCATGCCATGCGGCACCGGCGAATTCGGCACAGGAGTCGAACCGGTCCTCGGCCCGCTTCGCCATCGCCTTGGCCAGCACCGCGTCCAACGCCGTCGGCAAACCCGGCCGCAGCCGACTGACCGGCGGGGGTGGCGACTGCAAATGGCCCTGGATCACCGCGACCGGGTTGGTGGCTTCGAATGGCACCGTCCCGGTCAATAGTCGAAACAGCGTGCAGGCCAACGAGTATTGATCAGACCGATGATCCAGCAGCGCACCGGACAGCTGCTCCGGTGACGCGTAGGCCAGTGTCGCGGTGAACGTTTCGGTCTGCGTGAGTCGTCCGGTCTCGTCGCGCAAGCGCGCAATCCCGAAGTCGGTGAGCAACACCCGCTCGCCCGCACCGCCTGCGCCTTCGAGCAAGATGTTGGCGGGCTTCACATCTCGATGCAGGACCCCTCGGCTGTGCGCGAAGTCGAGCGCCTTGGCCGTCTCGCCGATGATCTGCACCGCCCGCCGCGGCGGCAGCGACCAGGCGTCCGATGCGGCGGCGTCGGTGCCGTCGATGTACTGCATCGAGATCCACAGCCGCTCGTCCTCGACGCCGCGGTCGAACACGGTCACGATGTTCGGGTGGTCCAGCCGGGCCACCAGGTCGGCCTCGCGCTCGAACCGGGCGCGGATCTCCTTGTCGTGGCACACTTCCGGGTTCAACAGCTTCATCGCCGTCAACCGCGGCAGGCGTGGATGTCGCGCCAGGTACACCGATCCCATGCCACCCCGGCCGAGCAGGCGTTCGATGGTGTACCCGGCGAATACTTCAAGCATCGCGTAGCGATCCGATCAGGGGTGGTGGCCGGGCGACGGGTGTGCCCGCTGTGCGGGATCGGTCAATTCAGCGGTGCCGAACGCCACCAGCGCAGGGTCTGGTCGATGGAACCGATGCCGTCGGTGAACATCAGGTACTGGGCGCGGTCCGGATCACCGGTGAACGCCGTGACGATCTTCGGGCCGCTGGCATCGAATTTGTAGTTGGTGTAGGACTTTCCGCCGTTGGAGTCCATCGACTTGCTGTTGGACGGCAGCGACTTCACTACCGACTGCGCGTCGGCGGCGGACTTGTAGACATAGATGCGGTAGAGCGGATCCGAATTGTCGCCGCCGCCGTAGCAGCGCCACTGCCAGGCCCAGGCGCCGAACTCCGGGTCACCATCGCTGGGTGAGGGCGTGTAGCTGGTGTCGGTTTCCCAGCATTTGGCGCCGTTGTAGCCGACCTGCTCGGTCTTGGACGCGGGCACCATGCGCGGGAATTCGGCGCTGATCGAGTCCGCGGTCGCGGCCACGGTGGTGCCGGGCCCGGACCCGTTCGCGGTGGTGGTCGTGCTGCCCGAGGCCGAGCCCGAATCGCTGACCGCACCGATGATGGCGAGTGTCACCACGATGAGCACCACGACCGCCACGCAGATGCCGATGATGAGGCCGACATTGGACTTCTTCGGTGGTCGTCCGGCGACACTGACCGGGGACATGGGTGGCGGCGGGGTGTAGTTGTATCCGGGTCGCGGCCCAGAGGTGTATCCGGCTTGCGGCCCCTGGTACGGGCTGGTCGGCTGTGGTGGCTGTCCGGTCCCGTGCTGTTGCGCCACCAGCGTGGCCGGGGGTGGTGTCGGGAATGGCGATCCCGCAAGGTAATTCGGTCCGCTCTGCGGCTGACCCTGGCCGTGTTGCCCGTGATAAGGCGCGCCGCCGGTCGGCGTCGGCGGTCCGGTCGTCGGCCGGGGTCCGGTAGTCGGGCGCGGTCCGGTCACCGGCGTCGGCGGCGCGGTGAACGGTCGCGGGCCGCCGACCACCGGCATCGACGGCACGCTGGGATTGGTGAGCGCGTGCCGGGCGGCCGCGGCGAAGTCGGCGCAGCTGGGATACCTGTCGTCCGGTCGCTTCGCCATCGCCCTGGCCAGCACGTTGTCCAGCGCGTACGGCAGGCCTTGACGGTGGCTGCTCAATGCGGGCGGCGCGCCCTGCAGGTGGCCTTGGATGACCGCCGCCGGGTTGGTCGCGGAGAACGGGCCGGTTCCGGTGAACAACCAGAACAGCGAGCAGGCCAGCGAGTACTGATCCGAACGGTGGTCGAGCGCCGAGCCGGTGAGCTGTTCCGGGGAGGCGTAAGCCAGTGTGGCGGTGAAGGTTCCGGTCTGCGTGAGGTGGCCGGTGTCGTCCCGGAAGCGGGCGATGCCGAAGTCGGTGAGGTACACCCGCTCGCCGCGCCCGCTGCCGGAGCGGGCAAGCAGAATGTTCGCGGGCTTGACGTCGCGATGCAGCACGCCGATGCCGTGCGCGTAGTCGAGGGCGTCCGCGGTTTCCTTGATGATCTGCACGGCGCGCTCGGGTGGCAGCGCCTGCGGTTGCACCGACGCGGCGTCGATGCCGTCGATGTACTGCATGGAAATCCACAGCTGCTCGTCGTCGAGCCCACGGTCGTAGACCGTGACAATGTTCGGGTGATCGAGCTGTGCGACCAGATCCGCCTCCCGTTCGAACCGCGCCCGCACCTCCTTGTCGAAGAACATCTCCCGGTTCAGCAGCTTCAGCGCGGTCAGCCGCGGCAGCCGAGGATGTTTCGCCAGGTAGACCGAACCCATGCCACCGCGACCCAGTTGCCGCTCGATGACATAACCGGCGAAAACGTCACCGCTGGCCAGCATGTCTGCTCCACTTCCCGCCGCCCGCCGGGACCCACCGACGAACAGGCGCACAGCATAAGAACACGTGACCAGGCACGGGCCGGACCACGGAAAACATCGAAACCATAGCAGTAGTCACTGAACCGGCAGCCCCTCAGCGAAAGCGGGCCAACGCCAGCGACATTCAATAGCGAACCGCTATTGGTGGAGGCCGCGCGTCTGGCGGTGCCTGCTCCCGCCGAGCTGCCGAACCGGGACGCATGGGCAGGTCAGGCAACTCGATAGTGCCGCGCCGAACAGTCCGCCGCGGCGGCAGAAAAGTCGGCGGCGGCACCGCTCTGCGCGGCGGAGCCGTTGGTGGCACGGATGTCGTTGGCGGCGGCCCTGATTCGCTCGGCGTCGGCGCGGCGGGTGTTCCACTGCCGGGCGGCGCGGTCCGGTTCGGCGGCGTTGGGTGTGGATGGGCTGCTGGGAACGTTGAGTGGTGCGGTGGCGGCACCGAACCGCGCGGCGGAGCCAGCGTCGACGGTGGTGGTGGCGCGGATGTCGTTGGTGGTGGCGCTGATTCGCTCGGCGTGAACGTGGTGGCGGGTGTTCCGCTACTTGGCGGCAAGGTCTGGTTCGGTGGCAGCGTGGAGTGGTGCGGACGGTCCAGGGGGAATGTGCGGGTGGGGGGAACCGGCGCGGGCCGTGGGTTGGGTGGGTACCCACTGTGCGCGGGTCCGGCTTGGTGCCGGGGCCCGCCGATGGCGAGTGCGTGGCGGGCCGCCGCGGCGAACTCCGCGCAGTCGGCGAACCGGTCGGCGGGCCGCTTGGCCATCGCGCGGGCAAGCACTCCATCCAGCGTGGACGGCAGGTCGGCCCGCGTCCGGCTCAGCATCGGCACCGGCGCGAACAAATGGCTGTTGACCACGGCGGCCGGATTCACGCCGGGGTAGGGCGCGGCACCGGTCAGCAACCAGAACAACGTGCACGCGAGCGAGTACTGATCGGCCCGATCGTCCAGCGGCTGCCCCATCAATTGTTCCGGCGCGCCGAACGCCAGCGTCGCGGTGATCGAGCCCTTCGAGCTGAGCGTGGTGTCGCTGCCGCGCACGCCCGCGATGCCGAAGTCGGTGAGCAGTACCCGCTCCGGCTGCCCGATCGCGGCCTTGGCCAGCAGGATGTTGGCCGGCTTCACGTCACGGTGCAGCACCTCGTTGGCGTGCGCGAAATCGAGGGCGATCGCGGTATCGCTGATGATCTGCACGGCACGCCAAGGCGCGAGCACGTTCACATCCGCGCAGGAGGCGTCCGCGCCTGGCACGTACTGCATCGAGATCCACAGCTGCTGGTCCTCGGCGCCGCGGTCGAACACCGTGACGATATTGGGGTGATCGAGTTGCGCGACCAGATCGGCCTCCCGTTCGAAGCGGCGGCGGATCTCGACCTCGCTGTACAACTCGCGTTTGAGCAGTTTGAGCGCGGTCAGCCGCGGCAACCTCGGGTGCTTGGCCAGGTAAACGGTGCCCATGCCGCCATGGCCGAGCACACGTTTGATGAGATAGCCAGCGAAGACCTCGCCGGTCTGCAACACGGTGTTCACCCCCGTTATCGGGTCGAGCGCGCGGATACTACCGATGTATCTCGCAGGGCCGACGCGATGCAACAACCCCCTGTCCGGCATCCGTGGATTGCTGTCGGTGGTGATCGTTAAGCTGGCCCTATGCGCATTGGAGCACACGTCCGGCAGGACGGCGACCCGATCGGCTTCGGTGAGAAACTCGGTGCCGATGTCATCCAGATGTTCGTCGTCGATCCGCAGAGCTGGGACAAGCCGACCCCGCACCCGCGGACCGAGGAGATCGTGGCAAGCCCGATCGATGTGGTGGTGCACTCGTCCTATCAGATCAACGTGGCGAGCCTGAACAATCGGCTGCGGATGCCCTCCCGCAACGCGGTCGCCCAGCAGGCGAAGGCCGCCGCCGATCTCGGCGCGTTCGGCCTGGTCGTGCACGGCGGCCACGTGCGCTCCGACGCCGAACTGGACACCGGAGTCGACAACTGGCGCAAGCTCTTCGAGCGCCAGCAGGACAAGGGCGGCTTCGCCGTGCCGATCCTCATCGAGAACACCGCGGGCGGCAACCACGCCATGGCCCGGCATTTCGACTCCATCTCCCGATTGTGGGACGCCGTAGGCGATTTCGGCGCAGGCTTCTGCCTCGACACCTGCCACGCCTGGGCAGGCGGCGAAGAACTGATCGGCGTAGTAGACCGCATCAAGGCCATCACCGGCCGAATCGACCTGGTGCACTTGAACTCCTCGCGCGACGAGTTCAATTCCGGCGCAGATCGCCACGCCAACTTCTCCGACGGCACCATCGACCCCGAACTCCTCGCCGAAGTCTGCAAAACCGCGGGCGCGCCGGTCATTTTGGAAACGCCGGCCGAGGGTGTTGCCGACGATTTGGCTTACCTCCGCGAGCACGTCGGCTGAGTTGTCGGGCGGCTCTTCGGGTGGGGGGTCTGGGGCGAGTTGTGCAAGGAAGTGGGCGGGTGCTTGCGCACCCTGTGTGGTGGGTTGGCGGATGGGTGCTGCGCACCCACCTGCGGTGGTGAGCATTGAGGTGAGTCATGTGGTCGTTAGCTGATCTTGGATCGCAGCCATTTGACTCACGTCAACACACATCCCGGGACGGGCGTTCATCGAGGTGAGTCAAATGGTCGCTTAACGATCTCCAATAGCGACCATTCAACTCACGTCGATGCCTACGCCGGCCACCCTTCCGTCGAGGTGAGTCATATGGTGGCTTAACGATCTTCGATAGCAACCTTTCGACTCACGTCAACGCATACCTGGGGTCCGTCTTTTGTTGAGGGTCTGTGGGTTCGGCGTGTGTGCTCTGGTGGACCGGATCGGCGCCACCGGCTGCGGGGCCTCGAGGTCATCGGCCATGGAGCCGCACCCCCTGCTGAAATCCGCACTGTCTCTTGGGATTTGCATTCACTTTAGGGCCCTAGAGGCAGTGCAGATCCCGAGAGGCAGTGCGGATTTCGACCGTTCAGGTTTCGGCGCGACCGCCTTCGAGGTGGGCCCGCGCTGGCCGCGCAAGTTCCGCGCTCTTTCTGAGGAGCTGCGCCTTTGGCCGTCCAGAGGCAGTGCAGTTGCGAGAGGTAGTGCGGATTTCGACCGGGTCAGGATCCCGGCCCAGGGCGACCGACTCCACGGCGCGCCTGCGTGGGAGCGCGTAAGACCCGCACTTTTTCGGAGATCTGCATAGGTCCTGTACGCCCGGACCCGAGTACGGATGTCAGGAGGGGCGGGGTTGTGGGGTGGGGTGGTTGGGATCAGGGCGACGGAAAGGCTGGTGGGGGTGGGGGTTTCGGTGGTGTGCTCGGGTGTATTCGGTGGCGCTTTAGCGAAGGTGGTCAGATGGCGGGCGTGCGGGCGGTAGGTAGTGGCTCGGTGGTCAAGCTTGGGGCTCGGATTGGGGCTCGGGTCGATGGTGTTCGGCTGGGGGGTGAGTTGGATGGGGGGACGGTTGATGTGATTCGTCGTGCGCTGGTGGCGCACCAGGTGATCTTCTTTCGGGGGCAGGGGCATCTGGATGAGGACGGGCAGTATGAGTTTGCGCAGTTGCTCGGTAGTCCGACGACTCCGCATCCGACGGTTACCTCGCACGGGGTCAAGAGTCTGGCTATCGACTCTGAGCATGGGCGTGCGAACAGCTGGCATACCGATGTGACGTTCGTGGATCGGATTCCGAAGGCGTCGATCCTGCGCGCGGTGCACCTGCCGAGCTATGGCGGCTCGACCACCTGGGCCTCTACTGTCGCCGCCTACGAGTCGTTGCCCGCGTCGCTGAAGCTGCTCGCGGAGAACTTGCGCGCCGTGCACACGAATGTCTACGACTATGCGGCCCGCAATGTGGCACCGCTGCGCCCGAACACCCAGGCCTATCGGGCCGAGTTCGAGTCGAGCTACTTCGAGACCGAGCATCCGGTGGTCCGGGTGCATCCGGAGACCGGCGAGCGGGCGTTGCTGCTCGGCCACTTCGTCAAGCATTTCGTCGGTCTGTCGAGCACCGAATCGCAGACCCTGTACCGCCTGTTCCAGGATCGGGTGACGCGCCTGGAAAACACCACCCGCTGGAACTGGGCACCCGGCGACGTCGCGATCTGGGACAACCGCGCCACCCAGCACTACGCCATCGACGACTACGACGACCAGCCACGCAAGCTGACCCGCATCACCCTGGCCGGCGACATTCCGGTCGGCGTCGACGGCACCGCGAGCACCAGCATCGCCGGCAACGCGGAGCACTACTCGATCGTCGAGGACACGCGGCTGCTGGCCTCGTGAACGAGGGGTTCGGTGCCGGAAGCCGCGCCTGACCGGCGGACCGAATCGATGGGGAGCGAGCACGCGTCGCGGCCAAGCCGCATGATCTTGTTCGGCCGCAGTGAGGTGTCGTCGTGCGCCGCCGCAGCGGGCCCTGAGACACTAGTGCGATGAGTATTCGGCCGTTGGACGGTGTTCGCGTCCTGGAGCTGGGCAATTACATTGCCGCGCCGACCGCCGGGCGCATCCTCGGTGACTTCGGTGCCGAGGTCATCAAGGTGGAGCGGCCGAAGGCCGGTGACGAGTTGCGCAACTGGCGGCTTTACGGCGGCGACACCTCCATGCTGTACCGCACCGTCAACCGGAACAAGAAGTCGATCACCCTCGATCTGCGCAGCGAAGCGGGTCGCGCCGTCGTGCTCGACCTGATCCGTCAGTGCGATGTACTGCTGGAGAACTTCCGCCCCGGCATGCTGGAGAAGTGGGGGCTCGGCCCGGAGGTGCTGAACGCGGCGAACCCGAACCTGGTGATCACCAGAATCTCGGGCTACGGGCAGACCGGGCCGCACGCGTCGCGGCCCGGCTTCGCCGCCGTCGCCGAGGCGGTCGGCGGCCTGCGCGAACTGATGGGTGAACCGGACCGCCCGCCGGTGCGCACCGGCGTCTCCATCGGCGACTCGATCGCGGGTGTCTATGCCGCGTTCGGCACCGTGATGGCATTGTTCCAGCGGGAACGCAAGCCGGACGAGACGCCGATTCCGTTGCGCGAGCGCATCATCGACGTTGCGCTCAATGAGACAATCCTGTCGGTTATGGAATCACTCGTCCCCGACTACCTGGCCTACGGCATCAACCGCGGCCGTGTCGGCGGGTTGGTCGAGGGCATCGCGCCGAGCAACGCCTACCCCTGCAGCGACGGCGTCAGCATCATCATCGGCGGCAACGGCGACGCCATCTTCCAGCGCTATATGCAGGTGATCGGCCGTCCCGACCTGGCCGCCGACCCGGAACTGCACGACAACGCGGGACGCTGGCGCCAGCACGACCTCCTCGACGCGGCGATCACCGAATGGACAAGCAGGCACACCCGCGCCGACGCACTGAAGATTCTCGAGGCCGCGGGCATCCCCTGCGGTCCCATCTACACCGCGGCCGACATTGTCGACGACGAACAGTACAAGGCGCGCAATATGATTCAGCCGTTCTCGGTGGATGTCGGTGCGGCGGAACCGAAGACCGTCGGCTTTCCCGGCATCGTCCCGGTGATCGGCGAGCAGTCCCTGCCCATCCGCACTATCGGCCCGGACCTAGGTGAGCACACGCACGAAGTGTTGTCCGGGCTGCTCGGCATGAGCGACAGCGAGATCGACGCCTTGGAGGCGAAATGAGGGAAGACCGCAGGCGTCCGCCGGGGCGCGGTCCACGCGATATCCGGTCACCGGGGTTCACCCGGCCGACGGTGCATCCGAATCCGGCCGGTGTGCACGAAAAGCCGTGGGGCGGCGTGATGTGCGCGCCGCGTCAGGAGCGAGACGAGCGGTGACCGCCGCGGTCCTGCGCGACGTCACGTTGCGAGATGGCTTGCAGCTCACCGGAAAGGCGCTGCCGGTCGAGCGCAAGGTGGCTATCGTCCGGCGGCTTCTCGGGCTCGGCGTGCCCGAGCTGGAGATCGGCTCCATGGCGCGGCCCGACCTGGTGCCGCCGATGGCGAACACCATTGACCTCATCGCAGCACTGAATCCAGAAGAGCTGCAACGCTGTTGGGTGTGGGTGGCGACGCCGAGGCATGTCGAGAAGGCGGCTGCGGCGGGGGTGTGCAACTTCCAGTACTGCTTCTCGGTCTCGGACGCGCACAACAAGGCCAATATCGGGCGCAGCACCGAGGACAGCGTCGCCGCCATGCCCGACGCGGTCCGCCTGGCGGAGGCGGTGGGTGGCTCGATCCAGTTGTGCCTGGCCACCAGCTTCACCTGCCCGTTCGACGGCCCCGTCGATCCGGAACGGGTCATCGCGATCGCCAACGACCCGCGCACCGCGGGCGCAGGCGACATCGTCATCGCCGACACCCTCGGCCAAGCCCATCCCGCTCAGGTCGCTGAGCTCATTTCCGCCGTCCGTACCCGAACCCCGCAGCGCCGCATCGTCTTCCACGGTCACGACACCTGGGGGATGGGTGTCGCCAACACGCTGGCCGCCATTGCGGCGGGTGCCGCGATGGTAGACGGTTCGCTCGGTGGCCTCGGCGGTTGCCCGTTCGCACCCGGTGCCAGCGGTAACACCTCGACCGAAGACATTCTGTTCGCGACGCGTCCGGACTGGTTTACCCCGAGCATCCTGGCGGCGTTGGTTGACGAGTCCGCGGAATTACTGGCCGAACTCGGTGAACCCAATCGCTCCAGGGCCGCAGAGGGCGCACGCTCGAAAGCCGATGCTTTCGAATGGGTTAGCCAGCCGTCCGCTGGTGAATATTCAGGCAACTATTTGCCCTGAGGTTCCGGTGAGCGATCCACGCGATGCAACTCGCGTGGTGAAGCTTCCATCTCGAAGGTTGCGGAGTCGGGTGCTATGCGCTCGTACTTCAGTGGAATGGTTGTGACAAGCATTGCTGACCAGGGCTCGACTTGTCCTATCTGGGCCGTCTGTGAGCTAAATCTCAAATTAGCCACAAGTTCGCTCGAGTTGACATCCGATGACTTGGTGTCAAACATCCGCTGAACGGGCCGGACTTGAACCGGTTGTGAGACAAGGCCTGACCTGCTGTCCACTGCGAAGACCCCGCCAGCGGCGTGAATCTCCAGTTACCCAAATGATGGACGTATGTCCAGGAATCGCCCGGCGACGCTCCGGCCCCGTGATATCTCTATCGGGTCGGCGCCGAGGGAGTGCCCGGCCGTTGTTCTCTGAAGGGAAAGTCTTTGAAGAAGTTCCGTACGTTCGGTTTCCTCGTTGTCAGCGCGACCGCCATCGTGCTCGGTGGCTCCGGCCTCGCGTCGGCCGAGGTCGCCGAGACCCTGCCCGTCGCCGAGACCCAGATCGCCGACGCCCCGCTGACCGGCTCGGCCGCGCTGACCGCGGGCCTGGCCAAGATCCTCAGCTCGGGCAGCGGCGCGGCGTGCGCCAGCCCGATCAAGGGCTGCCCCGGCGTCTCCTGATTTCAGTGCCGGTGCTCTGCCTCGCCACGACGGGGCAGAGCACCACCCTGAGTGGACGCACCGAGCCCCCACTCGCATAGCGCCGCACCCCTCCCGCTCGCCCGAGCCGGAAAATCGGTCGCGCGTATCAAGTCTCGGTTCGTACTATTTCTGGCATGTTCAGCTACGCCATCGCCGCATCGTCCGCAGTCGCGGGCGCGATGGCCGCTGTCCTGGCCGCATCGGCAGCAGTCGCCGCGCAGCTCGACGGAGCCCGAAGCTGACCTTCCCCGGGATGTCCCGGGACCTCGGACGGGGAAGGTCGCCCCGTCGCTGAGGTCCCGCTCGACACCGTCGGGCACATTCGCTCGTGCCCGCCAGCCAAGCCAGGAAAAACCATGTCCAAGAAGACCTATGTCCGCACCAAGCCGCACCTCAACATCGGCACCATGGGCCACGTCGACCACGGCAAGACCACCCTCACCGCGGCGATCACCAAGGTCCTCGCCGAGCGGGGTGGCGGCAGCTTCGTGCCGTTCGACCGGATCGACCGCGCTCCGGAAGAGGCGCAACGCGGCATCACCATCAATATCGCGCATGTCGAATACGAGACGGCGACAAGGCATTACGCGCACGTCGACATGCCGGGTCACGCCGACTTCGTGAAGAACATGATCACCGGCGCGTCCCAGCTCGACGGCGCGATCCTGGTGGTCTCCGCGCAGGACGGCGTTATGCCGCAGACCGCCGAGCATGTGCTGCTCGCCCGCCAGGTGGGCGTCGAGCACATCGTCGTCGCCCTCAACAAGGCCGACGTGGGCGATCCGGAACTGCTGGACCTGATCGAGCTGGAGGTGCGGGAACTGCTCACCGCCCAGGGCTACCCGGGCACAGAGGCCCCGGTTGTCCGGGTCTCGGGGCTGCGGGCGCTGGCCGGCGACGAGCGGTGGACCGCCGCGCTGGTCGAGCTGCTGGACGCCATCGACACCCACGTGCCGATTCCGGTTCGCTATACCGACGCGCCGTTCCTCCTGCCGGTGGAAAACGTCCTCACCATCACGGGTCGAGGCACCGTCGTCACCGGCGCGGTGGAGCGGGGCCGGGTCCGGCTCGGCGATCGAGTGGCCCTGCTCGGTCTCGACGACGAGCTCGCCACGGTCGTCACCGGAGTCGAAACCTTCGGCCGCACCATGGATTTCGCGGAGGCAGGCGACAATGTCGCGCTACTGCTTCGCGGCATCCAGCGCGGTCAGGTGCGCCGCGGTCAGGTCGTCGCCGAACCGGGCAGCGTTGCCGTGCACCGCGGGTTCACCGCGCGCGTCTACCTGCTCGGCAGCGCGGAAGGCGGTCGCCGCACGCCCATCACCAGCGGCTACCGGCCGCAGTTCTACATCCGCACCGGCGACGTGGTCGGCGATGTGACGCTGCCCGCCGACACCCGGCTGGCGATGCCCGGCGACACGGTCGACCTGACCGTCGAACTCGGCCGCCCGACCCCGGTGGAGCCGGGCCTCGGCTTCGCCATCCGCGAGGGCGGCCGCACCGTCGGCGCGGGCACCGTCCTGACCGCCGGCTAGCGGTCGACACCGCGCGCGGGGACCATCCATCGGTCCCCGCGCGCGGTGCGGTCGAGTGGCGTTCGCCGCGATCAGGTACCGGTCGACAGCCCAGCGGTGGGTTGAGCGTGTTTGGGGTGTGGCTCTAGGGGTGGCGTGGCACCGAAGTGGGTGCGGATTTCGGTGCACGCGCCGATGATTCGGTCGATCTGCTGGTCGGTGAGTGCGGCGTGCAGGCCGAAGCGCAGCAGTGCGCGGTTGCGTGCGGTGAGAGGTGGGCACAGCAGGATGCCGAAGATTCCCCGCGCTTCCAGGAAGTCCCGGATGGCCATGGCGCGCGCGTCGGGTCCGGCCTGTAGCGCGACGATGTGGCTGGCCGAGCCCTCCAGGTCGAATTCGAGCATGGTCAGCGCGCGACGCACCATGGTCGAGAGCTCGCGTAGTCGCTGGCGCCGCCAGTTGTCCAGGCGGATCACGTCGAGTGTCGCGGCGAGGCCCGCGATTTCGTACGGCAGCAGCGTCGAGGAGAAGACCGCGGGATGCGATTCCATCTTGAAGTAGTCGACGAAATCGATCGCGCTCGCCGCGACGAACCCGGCGCGGGCGCCGAAAGCCTTGGCGAGGCTGGCAATTCGATACGGCACCCGTTCGGTGAGGCCGAGTGCCGCCACCATGCCGGACCCGGCGGGTCCGTCGGTGCCGAGTGCGTGCGATTCGTCGACGACGAGCACGCTGTCGGTTTCGTCTGCGGCATCGCAGATCTGGGTGAGCGGGCAGCGGCTGCCGTTGGTGCCGTAGATAGCGTCTACCGCGATGATCCCCGGCCCGTGGGCGCGAATCTGTTCGCGTAGGTGGCCCGGAAAATTGTGCCGGAACGAATATATCGGCGCACCAGCAACTTTCGCACCGTGCCAGAACGACATATGCGCGAATTGATCGATGTAGACCGGCGTTCCTGGGTCCGCGATGGATTGCATCAGGCCGACTTTCGCGTCCCAGCCGGATTGGCAGAGAATGCCGGCCGGTGCGCGCAGGTGGTCGGCGAGTGCGCGTTCCAGCACCACCTGCGGGTGATTGCCGGGCAGGTAGGCACCGGAGGCGAACCGGGGGACGGGCGCGGACCGCAGCGCGGTCCTGATCGCGTGGGTGATGCGCGGATCGACGGCCAACGCCAAGTAGTCGTTACTACTGACAACGATGTCGCCGTAGCCGGGCGCGCGGCCGTGCAGGATGTGCCGCCCGCCCCAGTGCCCGGCGAATCTGTCCGAATGAAATCTTTCGACGCGCAGGCGGATTCGTTCGGCGACAGTCGGGCTCATGGAACTCCTTTCGCCAGCAACAGCTACTTCAGAGCACACGCGTCTCGATTGAACCACCGGCGGATCGGGCCGGGGTCGTATTGCATAACTTGACGGATGACCACTATTTCTCGGGGTCGGATATCTCCGCTAATGAGATTGCTGGCCGTGCGTCACATTTCGTTCGCAATATTTCAGCAATCCCTGAGCCCGGCCGGTTGCGGGCTGGGGTGCCCGACGCAACCGGTCCGGCGAAAAGGGTCAGCGGGTGGCGCGCGGGGCGCCGGGGCCCGGATCGATCCGGGTCGGTCCCGCTGCCGTCGGGAGGACCGGGAAGTCGAAGATGGCGGTCGGGATGTATACGGTGGCACAGGAATTCGGGATGTCGACGACGCCGGAGAAACGCCCCTCGATGGGCGCGGCGCCGAGCAGGAGGTAGGCCTGTTCGGGGCTGTAGCCGAACTTGGTGAGGTAGTCGATGGCGTGCAGGCAGGCGTGTTCGAAGGAGAGCTGCGAGTCGAGGTAGCGCTGTTCGCCGTCGAGGGTCACGGAGGTGCCCGAGAAGGCAAGGTACTCCGAGTAGGTGGGGCCGGAGTTGCCCGGCACGAAGATGGCGTTCTCGCTGACGCCGTAGAGCTCCATGCCGTTCTTGATGAGATCGACCCGCAGGTCGATGAATCCGCCCATCTCGATCGCGCCGCAGAAGGTGATCTCGCCGTCGCCCTGGGAAAAGTGCAGGTCGCCGACCGAGAGGTGGGCGCCGTCGACGAAGACCGGATAGAACACCCTGCTGCCGCGGGTGAAGTTCTTGATGTCCTGATTGCCGCCGTTCTCTCGTGGCGGCGCGGTGCGCGCGGCATCGGCGGCCACCCGGTCGAACTCGGCACCGGACAGCGAACCGAGCACGGCGTCGCGCGGTTCCGGCGGCAGTGCCAGCGGCGGCACCCGCTGCGGGTCGGTCGCGATCAGTGCGCCCTCGCGAGCATTCCACTTCGACAGGAGCGCGGCCGACGGCGCTGTGCCCATCAGGCCGGGGTGGGTCATGCCGGTGAACTTCACCCCGGGGATATGGCGCGAGGTCGTGCTCTGCCCGCTGAAGTCCCAGATCGCCTTGTAGGCGTCGGGGAAGTGTTCGGTGAGGAAGCCGCCGCCGTTGTCGGTGGCGAAGATGCCGGTGTAGCCCCAGCCCTGGCCCGCAAGCGGGCCCGAATCCTCCTGCGGGATGGGGCCGATGTCGAGGATGTCGACGATCAGCAGGTCGCCGGGCCGCGCGCCCTCTATCGCGAACGGGCCGGACAGGCAGTGCACCGTGCTGAGCGGTGCGTTCAGCACGTCCTCGGCGGAGTCGTCATTGTGGATGGCGCCGTCGAACCACTCGCGCACATGCACCCGGAACTCGTCGCCCGGTTTGACGGTGACCGCGGCGGGAATGTCGGGATGCCACCGGTTGTGGCCGACCAGCGTCTGCTCGGTGAATCGTTTGCCGGAATCGAGCGGGAACAGTAGCTCTGGCATCGTCTATCCTTCGGTATCAGGGGCGGGGAAGCTTGTGGTGCAAGGGATTTCGCGTCACCGGTACCGATCGGCGCGGCGGCGGCGCGGCAACCACCGATGGCTCGCTTGCCGTACGTTCGGTCGCGTCGATGAGCCGGGTGGCGGCCGATCCCGGCCGGATCAGCGCCGCGACGCCGAACTGCCGTTTGCTGTTCGACGCGCAGTCCGGGCACGGTGCGGCAACTGGCACGTCGGCCATCGCGAAGGTGAGATCGAAGCCGCCGCAGGCGCGGCAGTGGAACCAGTAGAGGGGCACGCTGACCTCATTATTTTCATATGAATATGTTTCGTATGATGACGATACAAAGCCCGGCAGGTCGCCGCAGCGAAACCGCAAGGTGAAGTTCGTGTTACGAGATTCAGGAGTTCAGTTCGGCGAGCACGCTGAATTCGAGTGCGTCGGCATCGGCCAGATAGACCGGCTGGGTGGTGTGCGCGCCGCGCACCCGCACCTCACCGCGCGGGCCGTCGTAGCTGACCCGTGGCGCATTGCGTTCGATGGTGCGCAGGTCGAGGCTGCGGGCCGACTCGGCGAGCGAGGCGAACAGCAGCAGCCCCTCGTAACAGGATTCGCCGATGTTGTTCAGCGCGGGCGCGGTCGGGCCGAACTCGCGCAGATAACGCGAGCCGAAATCCATCCCGGCCGGCGACACCACGCTCTCGAAATATCCACTGGCGGTGAACAATCCACGCGTGCTGTCGGCGCCGCCCGCGTACAGCACGTCCTCGCCGATCATCATGCTGAGCCGCAGCCGGTCGCCGTCGAGGCCGGACTCGGCGAAGGCCGCGTTGAACGCCGCGCAGTCCGCGCCGACCATGAACAGCAGGACGCCCTGCGCCGGGGAGCGGTGGATCAGCGCGAGTGCCTGGCCGAAGTCGCGTCCGCCGAGCGGAACGAAAGCCTGCCCGACGATCTCGATATCCGTGCTGGCCGTGAATTCCATAGTGGCCCTTGCGGTTTCCCGGGGCCACACGTAGTCGTTGCCGACAATGCAC
This sequence comes from Nocardia sp. NPDC051321, assembly GCF_044455225.1. Taxonomy (NCBI): domain Bacteria; kingdom Bacillati; phylum Actinomycetota; class Actinomycetes; order Mycobacteriales; family Nocardiaceae; genus Nocardia; species Nocardia sp. NPDC051321. The sequence goes on from NZ_JBITEM010000001.1 coordinate 699,696, forward strand.
CAGCGGCGGATGCCGTGCTCGGCGCGCAGCCAGCGCAGTGCGGGGAACAGCTGCTGTTCCGGTGTCTCGCCGACCATGTAGACACCGTCGGAGTCCTCGCCGCCCTCGTAGAACGTGGTGTAGACATAAGGCACCCGGCCTGCCGTGTGCGGCGTGATCACCTTGCGCGCGTTGGACAGATGCCAGCCGACGACGCCATCGACCATGCCGGTGCTGACCATCCGGTCGATCGTCGCGGCGAGGGCGGGCAGCGGCGCGCCCGCGTCCACCGGATGAATCCGGACCTGCCGATCGAGAATTCCGCCCGCGGCGTTGATATCTCCGATGGCCAGCGAAGCGCAGGCCTCGCAGGAGGGGCCGAACATGCCCGCCGGCCCGCTCCGTGGCACCACCAGCGCGATGTCGACCGTGGAACGTCGGAAGTCGTAGCACGACAACGGAATCACCACCGTATATTTCCGTTTGAATATTTCCATACGGGGTTGGATATAGTACTGCCGTGGACCATAGCACCGCCCCCGCCGCGCTGGAGGAGTTGGCCCGGCTCGTGCGCAGGGCGTCGCAGGAACTCGACCGGGCGATCGCGACCAGCCTCGGCGCGAGTTCCGTCGCGCGCTGGCATGTGCTTGCCGCGGTGGTGGACGGTGCCGGCCACCCGATGTCGAGCCTCGCGGAGGCGACCCTGCTCACCGGCGCCAACCTGACCCGACTGATCGACGGGATGATCGCCGACAACCTGGTGCATCGCAAGGTCGACGACACCGATCGTCGCCGGGTGCTGGTGTTCCCGACCAAGCGCGGGGCGCAGGCCTATCAGGCGATGAACCGTGCGGTCGGCGCGAGTGGCCTCGACGAGCTCGCCGCGGGGAACAGCCGATTGGCCAAGTCGTTGGCCGCCATGCTCGATCAACTGCACGCCGAGCCTGTTACCACGTAACTCACCCCGGCCGCTACCACGGAATCCGTCGCCGCGCATCGATACCCGGAGAGTCGGGGAAGTCCCTGATGGCGCGTGGGCGCGAACGCGGTAAGACTGGTGTGCATGACTTCGCAAGCTTTGGGTTCCGACACGGCTGACGTGGCGGTTACAACCGATGTCGCGGCCCGCGCTATCGACCTGACGAAGGTCTACGGGTCGGGAGACACGCAGGTCCGGGCGTTGGACGGGGTGTCGGCCGAGTTCGCGAAGGGGGAATTCACCGCGATCATGGGACCCTCCGGGTCCGGCAAGTCGACCTTGATGCACTGCCTGGCCGGACTGGACAGCGCGAGCAGCGGCACCGTGCGGATCGGCGATACCGACCTGGCCGGGCTCTCGGACAAGCAGATGACGCGGCTGCGGCGGGATCGGATCGGCTTCGTCTTCCAGGCGTTCAACCTGGTGCCGACGCTGACGGCACTGGAGAACATCACGCTGCCGCTCGACATCGCCGGGCGCAAACCGGACCAGGCCTGGCTGGACACCGTGCTGAAGCGGCTCGGCCTCAACGATCGGCTCACCCATCGGCCCAGCGAGTTGTCCGGCGGCCAGCAGCAGCGGGTGGCCTGCGCGCGGGCGCTCGCGGGCAAGCCGGAGATCATCTTCGGCGACGAGCCGACCGGCAACCTGGACTCGAAGGCCTCCGAGGAGGTGCTCTCGATCCTGCGGGCCGCGGTGGACGAGTTCGGGCAGACCGTGGTGATCGTCACACACGAGCCGCATGCCGCCGGGTTCGCCGACCGGGTGGTTTTCCTGGCCGACGGCCAGATCGTCAATGAAATGCGTGATCCCACCTCGGATACCGTGCTCGACCGGATGAAGGCGCTGGAGCAAGCCTGATGAGTGGTTCTCCGATGCGGAAGGTTGCCCTGCGCAACTTGGCCGCACATAAGGTGCGGCTCGCGCTCACCTTGCTGTCGGTGGTGCTCGGTACCGCGTTCATCGCGGGCTCGTTCGTGTTCACCGACACGCTGCAGAGCACCTTCGACGGAATCTTCGCCGGTCAGGCGAAGGGGGTCGACGTGCGGGTGAGTCCCAAGGAGCGCCAGGCGCAAGGGGTTCCGAACAATATCGTCGACGAATTGCAGAAGTATCCCGGGGTGCGGGCGATCGCGCCGAGCGTCAACGGCACCGTGGTGCTGCTGACGCCGGACGGGAAGAAGGCCATCCAAACCGGTGGCGCGCCCACCTTCGGCCAGTCGTACCTGCCGCCGGAGCGGGCGGTCGCCGAGCCGAACAAGTTCGTCCAGGGCGTGCCGCCCACGAAACCTGGTGAGATCGCGCTGAATATCGGCGGCGCCGAAAAGGCCGGGTTGAAGATCGGCGAGCACACCAAGGTGTTGATCCCGTCGCAGGGCAATCCGATCGACGTGACGCTGACCGGCATCTACCAGGTGCCCTCGGACACCGGCGGTTTCATCGGCGTGCTGTTCGACGACACGCAGGCGCGCAAGCTGTTCACCGACGGGTTGCACGTGGCCTATGTCGACATCGCGGCCACCGGCATTCCCGGTGACCAGCTGCGCGACAACCTCGTCAAGGCACTGCCGAACTACAAGGTGCAGAACGGCGATCAGGTACGCGCGGACCTGAAGAAGGAAGTCTCCAACGCGCTCAACTTCATCAACTACTTCCTGCTCGCGTTCGGCGCGATCGCGCTGATCGTCGGCACCTTCATCATCTACAACACCTTCTCGATGATCGTCGCGCAGCGATTGCGCGAACTCGCCCTGCTCCGCGCCGTCGGGGCGAGCAGACAACAGGTCGGGCGATCGGTGGTGGCGGAGGCGTTCGTCATCGGATTGATAGGCAGCGCACTGGGATTGGCCGGCGGCATCGGGTTGGCGTTCGGATTGTCCGCGGTGCTCAACGCGTTCGATCTCGGGCTGCCCACCGGGTCGATGGCGGTGCTGCCGCGCACCATCATCGTCGGGCTGCTAGTCGGCCTCGCCGTGACGGTGCTCAGCGCCTACGCGCCTGCCCGGCGGGCGGCTAGGATTCCGCCCGTCGAGGCGATGCGCGAGGAATTCGCTTCGGCCGGAGACTCTTTGCGGGTGCGGACGTTGGTCGGCGCGGTGCTCGCGGTGGCTGGGGCGGTGCTGGTCTACGTCGGTGCCAAATCCACCGGGGGCAACGCGGCTTTGACCGTCGGCATCGGCGCGCTGGCGCTGATTCTCGCGATACTGCTTGCCGCGCCCGCGCTTTCGCGGCCGGTGGTCGGCGGACTCGGCGTGCTGATCCGGCCGTTCGGCCCGATCGGGCGGATGGCGCGCAACAATGCCGCACGCAACCCGCGTCGCACCGCCGCAACGGCTTTCGCGCTCACCCTCGGGCTGATGCTGGTGACCGCGATCGGCATGCTCGGCGCCTCGGCGAAGGCGAGTGTCAGTGTGCTGGTCGACAAGGGCGTGAAGTCCGAATATGTGCTGGCCGGACAGCAATTCGTCGGGGTGCCGTTCGGTGCCGCCGACGCGGTCCGCAAGTCGGTGCCCAACGTGGCCGACGTGGTCGGGATCCGCGGTGTCGGCTTCAAGCTCGGTGACGACCAGATCGGCGGTACCTCGCCGGACGGGAAGCTCGACCAGGCGCTGAACTACGAAATACTGCGCGGCAGTGCGACTCTCGGCGACCGGGACCTCCTGGTGTCCGAGGACGAGGCGGACAAGCGGGGCTGGCGGGTCGGCCAGGAGGTCTCGCCGACCAGCTTCGACGGCAAGAAGGTTCCGCTCACCGTCACCGGCATCTACCGCAAGACCCCGGTGCTCGGCGCGCTGGTGGTGTCGCCGGTGGTGTACAAGGAGGTAGTACCGCTCAACTTCCAGAGCAACGTCGTCGTGCTGGTCACCGCCAAGCCCGGCGCGAACCTGACCGAGATGCGCAGTGATCTGGAAAAGGCGGTCGAGCCGTTCCCGGTGGTCCAAGTGCAGGACCGGGAGGAATTCAAAGGCGCGCAAGGCAAACAGATCAATACCCTGCTTGCCATCCTCTACGGTCTGCTCGCGCTGGCGGTGGTGATCGCCATCCTCGGCATCGTCAATACGCTGGCGCTGTCGGTAGTGGAGCGGCGCCGGGAGATCGGTATGTTGCGGGCGGTCGGGATGCAACGCTCTCAAGTGCGCCGAACTATCTATCTGGAATCCATGCTCATCGCGGTCTTCGGGGCGATCATCGGCGTGCTCCTCGGACTCGGTCTCGGTGTGGGATTCCTGCGCACACTGCGTGATCTCGGGCTGGACCAGATCGCGATTCCGTGGTCTCAGCTGGTGCTCGTCTTGGTGAGCTCGGCCGTGGTCGGCGTGCTGGCCGCGCTCTGGCCCGCGGTCCGTGCGGCAGGCACGCCACCGTTGGCGGCCATCGCCGACCTGTAGTGCCACCGCTGTCCGGCGGGCCGCGATGCGTCGGGGCCCGCCGTTTCTGTGCCGAGGTCGGCCCCGCGGTGGAATCGGCTGGCCCGCAGCGGGTCCGGGGCGGTGCGGTGAACAGTTGTGTCTGTCCCGTCACACCGGGCTGAAGTATGCCGGCAGGTGATGCTAAGTTAAACGGAGGATGTAGCTCCGCTTAATTGCCGGGATCGGCCTGGTTCAACGGGGAAGGAGGCCGCAGGCAATGGTGGCTGTTGGTCTTGGCAGGCCCGGTGCCGGATTCGAGGTCGCGCCGGGCGGCATCGTCGAGCGGGTGCGGGCGGCGGTACACGGGCGCGGCGGCGAGGCTCTCGGGCAGCTTGCCCTGATCACCGTGCTCTACCTGGGGTATCGCGTCGGCCGGATGGTCACCGCCGACGAAACGGTGCGCGCGTTCGGCAACGCGCGTCGCATGCTCGGCCTGGAGGACCGGCTCTGGCTACCGGAGGAGACGACGCTGCAGTCGGTCTTCGTGCGGCACAACTCCTTCGCCCTGCCCGCCAACTTCTATTACGCCACCGCGCATTTCACCGTCGCGGTGGCGGTCCTGTTGTGGCTGTGGATGTTTCGGCCGGAGCACTATCGATGGACCCGCAACCTGATGGTCGCGTTGACCGCCGCCGCGCTCGTCGTGCACGTGCTGATTCCGCTCGCGCCCCCGCGCATGCTGCCGGAGTACGGCTTCGTCGATCTGGCCGCCGTGCACGGCCAATCCGTTTACGGTTCAGCCGAATCCGGCGGCCTGTCCAACCAATTCGCCGCCATGCCCTCGCTGCACGTCGGCTGGGCGCTGCTGCTCGCCTTCGCCATGGTCGCCGCGACCCGCACGCGGTGGCGCTGGCTGGCCCTGGCTCACCCGGTGCTGACCACCCTGATCGTCGTCGGCACCGGCAACCACTACTGGCTCGACATCATCGTTGCGATCGGTTTGCTGGCCGTCGCCGCGCTGCTGCATCCGAAGCTCGTCCCGACCTCGGCGACCGCATGGGGCATCATGGGCCCCGTCGCGGCAAAACCGCTGGTGACCAGCTGAAAACTTGTCATCCGGCGGGCTGTCGAACGCGGCTCACGCCCGCGACCCCTGTCGTAGGATCTCCTGAGCTGTCCGGTTCGCCCGTTCAGATAGGAGCCCGATGGAATTCCTCACCACGCTCTCCACCCTGCTCGGCATCGCCGTGCAGTTGATCAACCTGATTTCGGCGATCTCCAGCTTGTCCGGCTGATCCTTCCGCTAAAAATTACGAATGTTGTGCTCGGTCAGGTCGGTTGCGTGCTTGGCGAGGGTGCGAAAGTCGTTGTCGTCGTGTAGCACGGTCAGCCCATGATGAGCGGCTGTCGCCGCGATGATCAGATCCAAGGCGGAAGCGCTGCGATGCTGGCCGTGTCGTGACATGCGGTGCTGCGCGGCGTTGATCCACGCGCCTGCCTGCTTCGGTACCGAAACATCAGGGTAGAGGTCTGCGAACATCTCGCAGAGCTCATCGAACTCCTGCGCGTCACGGGCGCTGTAAAGGAACTCCGAGCGCTGCGCATAACAGGATCCGACCGTCTGCGCGACGATGGCTTCCTCCCACGCCGACTGGATGGCCGGGTCCGCGAGGAGCCGGACCAGCCCAGAGGTATCCAGCAGGTAGATCACCGATTGCGCGCCGCTTTTTCGTCGCGGTGCCGCTGCTCGGCGTCCGCTACCGCACCCCAGGTTCGTGCGCGCTCGAAGTGTTTGCGCACCTTGGCGGCGCGTTCCTGCTGTTCGGCGTAGAAGCGGAGGGCCAAGTTGACCGCCTCTTTCTTCGTTCGGACGCCAGATAATGTCATGGTCTGTGCAAGCGCGTCGTCGTCCAAGTCGATCTGCGTCACCGTCATGGCACACCTCGGTTTCAATGTTGGCGATATACATAGAAGGATACATGACCAACATCCCCTCAGCTGTGGCTCGTGTTGGCGTTGGCCCATGCGCGCAGGTCGCCGCGGTCCAGGGCTACGGCGAGTAGGGCGGGGAATTTGTCGGGGGTGCAGGCGAAGGCAGGGACGCCGAGGGCGGCCAGGGCCGCGGCATTGTCGTGGTCGAAGGCGGGGGCACCTTCGTCGGAGAGGGCGAGCAGCACAACCACCTGGACGCCGGACTCCTTCATCGCGTTGACCCGGCGCAGCATTTCGTCGCGGACGCCGCCCTCGTAGAGGTCGGAGATGAGCACGAAGAGGGAGTCGGTGGGGCGGGTGATGAGGGTTTGCGAGTACGCGATGGCCCGGTTGATGTCGGTGCCGCCGCCGAGCTGGGTGCCGAACAGGACGTCGACGGGGTCGTCGAGTTTGTCGGTGAGGTCGACGATCTCGGTGTCGAAAACGACGAGCGAGGTCTTCAGCGAGCGCATCGAGGCCAGCACGGCGCCGAAGACGGAGGCGTAGACGACGCTGGCGGCCATCGAGCCCGATTGGTCGATGGCGAGCACGACATCGCGTTGTACCGCTTGGGCTTTGCGGCCGTAGCCGACCAGCCGCTCGGGCACGACGGTGCGATGCTCGGGCAGGTAGTTGGCCAGATTTTTGCGGATGGTGCGATCCCAGTCGATATCGCGCAGCCGGGGGCGGGAGACGCGCGCGGCCCGGTTCAACGCGCCGGAGACGGCGGCCACCGTGTGCGCGGCGATGCGCTGCTCGATCTCGCGCACCACCTTCTGCACCACCAGCCGCGCGGTGGCCTTGGTGGTTTCGGGCATCACCCGGTTCAGGCTGAGCAAGGTGCCGACCAGATGCACGTCCGGCTCGACCGCCTCGAGCAACTCCGGCTCCAGCAGCAGCTGGGTGAGGTTGAGCCGCTGCACCGCGTCGCGCTGCATGACCTCGACGACGGTCGAGGGAAAGTAGTTGCGGATGTCGCCGAGCCAGCGGGCCACCCGAGGCGCGGACCCCTCCAGCCCGCCCGAGCGCTTGCCCGAGGTCCGCTCGTCGTCGTTGTAGAGCGCCGACAGTGCCCGGTCCATCGCGACGTCGTCGCCATCGCCGAGTCCGCCGAGCCCCGCCTCGGCGGCGGCGCCGAGCACCAAACGCCAACGGCGCGACTGTGTTTCATCGATGGCGTTCATCGCGTCCCCTGAGTGCCGGTCGAGTCATCGCTCGAGGTGAAGCTCCGCGTCGGCCGAGCGGAACGGAGCTGCCGCACCAGGGCGCTTGTGCCGGAATGTGCGGCAACTGGCGGCATGTTCATACCGAGACCCCCAAGATTTCCGCGGCGGCGCGTAGCGCGATGGTGCCGCGCGCGACGTCGAAACTTCCGTCGTCCGCACCGGTCCCGGTGGGCGCGGCACCGCCGTCGCGGACCGCCTGGCCGATGGCGCGGCGCTCGCCCGACTCGAAGGCACCGAAGGTTCTGCGCAGCAGGGGGAGTGTCTCGACGAACTGATCTTCACGCAGTGCGCGCAGCCAATCGTCGATGAGGCGCAACAACTCTCGGTCGTGCACCAGCAGTAACCCACGACCGCTGAGGAAGCCGTCCACCCAGGCGGCCTTCGCGGCGGCGGTATTGCCGACCGATAGGGCGGCGGAAAGCCGACGGGCGGAATCGATCTCGTCGATGATGCCCGCGTCGCATAGCAGCCGGACGGCGCGGCCGACGAGGACGCCGTGCACGTCGTCGCGATCGGCGAGCTTGCCGAGCGCGCCGAGCCATTCGCCGGTGGCCCAGCCGTCGTCGCGGGTGTTGATGGCGGTGTGAGACGCGTCGAGCATGGTGCGGAGCTCGGTGGCCGCGTCGGTGTCCAGGCCGGTGACGGCGCCGGGCAGGCCCGCGCAGACGCGCACGAGCAGGCCGTCGGCGACGTGCGCGAGCGCCTTGGTGTCGGTGCCGCGGACGTCGCCGTAGCGCAGCGTCCGGATCAGGCCGGGCAGTGCGGCGAGCAAATGGGTGATGTCGTGGTCCAGCGCGGCGGCCGAGGCCAGCCGGGTGATCAATCCGTCGGTGGCACCGCCGAGATCGGCGAGCAGCGCGACTTCCAGTGCCGCGGCGAGGTCGCCGACGGTGCTGTCCGCGCGGCTCGCCGTGTCGAGGATCTTCGCCTCGGCGGCGGTGCGGATGGTGGTGCCCCAGCGGGAGGCCTCGATGATCGAGATGGCGTACTCCGGTCGCCATTCCAGCGTCCAGGTCTCCCGGAAGGTGCCGGTGCTGCGCACCTCGCTGGTGGTGAGCGTGCCCCAGGGGATGTCGAGCACGCGCAGCCGGTGTAGCAGGCGGGAGCGCTCGACCTCGCGTTCCTTGCGCAGGTCGAGGTCGAGGATTCGGGACAGCGCCTCCTGCTTCATCCGCAGCGTGCGGATCCGGGCGCGCAGGTCGGCATCGAGCGGGACGGTCGGCGTGCCCTCGGGCACGGTGCCGAGCGCCTCGCCGACGACGAGTTCGTTGACGACCAGCCGAAGCATGGTCTCGTCGCCCGCACACATCACCGCGCGGGTGGCCTCGGTGACCTCGGACAACCCGGCCAGCGGGCGATCACGCATGGCGGCGAGGGCGTCGGCGAGTCGGACGGCCTCGATGATGTGCGCGCTCGACACCGGCAGATCGTGCGCCCGCAGCACCCCGGCCACCTTGGTGAGCCAGCGGACGATCGGCCGCTCGGTCTCGGTGAACAGGTGGTGGTACCAGCCGGGCGAGGTGATTCCCGCGCCGTATCCGGAGATCGTGGACAGTCGCGAATGCGTCCACGGCACCCAGGTCAGGGTGGCTTTCGTCTTCGGAAGTCCCTTCAGCAGCCGGGTATCCGCGGCCGCGGTTCCGAGCTTGCCTGCGAGGGCGGGCGCGTGCCAGGCGCCACATACCACCGCGAGGCGGACCGCCCCGTCCTTGAGCGCCTTGCGCATCGTCTGCCGCATGTAAGCCTCGCGCCGCAGCGTGTGCGCGTCGATGCGGACGGGCTCGAGCCGGATCGGTTCCAGCTCGATGACATCGGCGGTTGCCTCGGCGACCGAGTTCGTGCCCGCCTCACATTTGTCGTCGTCCGGTCGCAGGTCGATCGTGGGTTGCGCCGACCGCGGCGGCGAATCTTGTTCGTCCGCATCGAGTTCGACCGCCGCGGCGGGATCGTCCAGCATGGCGGTGTTCGGCTCGAGCTCGGTCGAAACCTGCTCGGCGCCTTCGCGTAGCGCACCCATCGCCTCGGTGATCGCCTCGAAAGCGGTGGCGTCGGGGGCGGATTCGACGACCGCGTCCCACCACCGCTCGGCGTCGTCGTATCCGCCCGCCGCGGCGAGCTCGGTCAAGGGGTCGAACCGATCGCCGGGCTCCTCCTCGGCGGCGAGCACCATGGTGGCGGGCAGATCGCAGAACCGAACGGGCACACCGTGTTCGGCGGCATAGCGCAGCGCCTGCCACTCCGGCGAGAACACCGCGTACGGCCAGAACGCCGCCTTCGCCGGTGCGTCCGGCACGTAGGCAAGCAGCGCGACCGGCGGCGCCATCCCCTCGGCCGCGACATACCCGACCAGCGGATCGGCGTCGGCGGGCCCCTCGATCAAGATGGTGTCGGGCTGAAATGCCTCCAGCGCCAACCGAAGTGATCGCGCGGAACCCGGCCCGTGATGGCGGATGCCGAACACGCGGGTCTGCGGGTCGCCGGACATCGACCGATCGTCGGCCGCGGCGCCGTGCTGCGCTTGCGTCATTGTGTCACCCCCTGCTGATTCCGACGCTCATCCGGATACCTCGCGGCACGCACGGTAGAAGTCCGACCACTCCGGGCGTTCGCGGACAACGGCCTCCAGGTACTCGGTCCACACGACCGCGTCGGCGACCGGATCCTTGATCACCGATCCCAGGACGGCGCCCGCGATGTCGGCGGCACGCAGTACGCCGTCACCGAAGTGCACCGACAGGGCGATCCCGTTGGTGATCACCGAGATGGCCTCGGCGGTGGATAGGGTGCCGGAGGGCGATTTGAGCTTGGTGCGGCCGTCGGCGGTGATGCCGGATCGCAATTCGCGGAAGACGCGCACCACGCGGCGCACCTCCTCGGCCGCGGCGGGCACCTTCGGCAGTTCCAGCGAGGCGCCGAGCTGTTCGACGCGGCGGCTGACGATGGCGACCTCCTCGTCCTCGCTGGCGGGCAGCGGCAGCACCACGGTGTTGAAGCGGCGGCGCAGCGCGGAGGACAGCTCGTTCACGCCGCGGTCGCGATCGTTGGCCGTGGCAATGACGTTGAAGCCCTTGGCCGCCTGCACCTCGGTGCCGAGTTCCGGTACCGGCAGCGTCTTCTCGGACAGCACGGTGATCAGCGCGTCCTGCACATCGGAGGGGATGCGGGTGAGCTCCTCGACCCTGGCGATCGAACCCGCGCGCATCGCGGTCATCACCGGCGACGGCACCAGCGCGCCCTCGCTCGGGCCCTCGGCGAGCAGTCGCGCGTAGTTCCAGCCGTACCGGATCGCCTCCTCCGCAGTCCCCGACGTGCCCTGCACGAGCAGCGTCGATTCACCACAGATGGCGGCCGAAAGATGCTCCGACACCCAGGTTTTGGCGGTGCCGGGCACGCCGAGCAGCAACAGCGCCCGGTCGGTGGCCAGCGTCGCGACCGCCACCTCCATCAGCCTGCGCGGACCGACGTACTTCGGGCTGATCACGGTGCCGTCGTCGAGGGTGCCGCCGAGCAGGTAGGTGACTACCGCCCACGGGGAGAGCCGCCAGGACGGCGGGCACGGGCGCTCGTCGGCGGCCGCCAGGGCGCGCAGTTCGTCGGCGTAGGCCTGTTCGGCATGCGGACGCAGCAGGTCGGGCGTCACGTCGGTAGTGGTCACTGCAACTCCTCGAGCATCATCGAGCGGTGGTTGAGGTCGTGTGCGAGCTGGTCGAAGGCTCGCTCCCAGGTGGGATCGCCGCAGCGGCGGGCCACCACGGCGGCGGCGCCCGCGGCGCCAACGGGTAGGTGCACCGACGCCGCGGACAGCAGCGACCGGTGCGCGTTGGGGGTATTGCCGTGCGCCTCCGGGCGGCGAGCCGCCGCGCGCGCACGTTCGAACAGCAGCAGCATCAGGTGCTGCGCGAGCGGTTCCGGCCACGGATGCCCCATCGCGGGCAGCAGCGCCTCGATCTCGGAGAGCCAGGAGCCGTCCAATTCGAGCAGGTGCCGGGTGCGGTCGGCCACCGGTAGCAGCGCGAACAGTTCGCGCCTGCGCAGCATGGCGACGTCGGTCGGCACACCCGCGTCGAACACCGCCCGCGCCCACACCGAATCATGCTGTGCCAGTGCGGCGTCCACCCAGCCGTCGAAGACCGGCTGGCGGAAGCGGTCGTCGATGGTGGCCTTGACCGCCTTGTCGGGCGCGCCGAGCACGCTCGCCCAGTGGCTGAGCGGTGTCGCCGCCACCAGCTGGCGCAGCCTGCCCGCGGTGACGTCGGGCGCGCCGCCCCACCGGTAGCTGAACTCAACGCTGCGGTCGGTGATGCCGTCGCGATGCGCGGGCGGATCGAGCGTATCGGGCAGGGCGACAACGAGTTCGGTGTGCAGCATGCGGTGTTCGACACGGACCCATTCGCTCGCTCGCCGCGTCATCCGATGCGCGAACGCCGAATCGGGCAGCAGCGTGAGCAGACCGGCGGCGGTCCGCCGGACGTCGGAACGCCGATCGTCCAACCCGGCTTCCAGCAGCGGTTCGTCGGCCCGCGAAATCCCTTCGGAGAGTACGGCGAGCAGCTCCGCCTTCAGCGGCCCGGACTCTTTCGGCCATGCCGCGGCGAGCGTTTCGCGTGCCGCGTCGGCGTCCCGGCGGCGCAGGTCGGCCAGCCAGCCCCGGCGCTCGGGCGGCTGCCCGAACTGCCAGATCTCCTCGGCGGAAGCCGCGGCGGGCTGCTGCCGCACCAGGTTTCGCCATTGCGGATGCTGGCCGGCCAGCCACCGGCCCCGGGTACCGGCCAGGCGCAGCAGCGGTTCGCGCAGCTCGGCATTGCTCTTCGCCTGGTCGAGCAGTTGGCCGCACAGCGCGTCGGGCGCGCGATAGTCGTGCGGCGCTGCCGCGGTGAACCATTCGGGCAGGAAGGGGGAACGCTCTTGCAGCATCCGGGAGAGGCGACCGGCGGCGCTGGGCGGCAGCAGCAACCGGGTGTCGTCCTCGGCGGGCTCGGGTGCCTTCGCGGTGGCCGGGCGGACCCCGCCGCGCGCGAAAATATCCTGGAGGGCGGCGGATTCGAGCAGGCGCAGCGCCGGATCGGCGGGTAGCCGGTCGGCGGCGTCGGCCACCGGCGCGGCCAGCCGGGTGAGGTCCGGTGCCCGGCGCGCGGTGCCGAGCAGCGCGACGGAGGTCAGGTCGGCGGCGTGCGAGGAGGACGCCGTTCGAGCATTCGACGCACTCCGGCCGACCGGATCGATCCTGGCCAGATCGATCACCTCGCCGGCACTGAATACCGAGATCGGCACCAAGCCGTCGATGGTCCAGTCGGCGGTAACGGTCACCGGATGACCGCCGGACACGCCGAGCAACCGCCACGGCTGCTCGGTCGGTGTCATCGGCAGTGCGGTGCCGTCGGATTCGGTGATGTACCAACCACTTTCGGTGAGTACCGGTACCACGTCGACGAGTAGCACCGGCCAGCCGCGCAGCCACGGATCGTCGCCGAGTGCCGCGGCGTGGTCGGCGAGCGCGGCGGCCACCGTGCCCGGCCGGTTCGGATCGGCCGGCAGCGTCGTGAAAGGCTCGGCCGCACGGTGTCGTTCACCCCAGAGCGCGCGCAGCGGCGCGGCGCCGGGGTAGTAGTGCAGGTCGGCGTCGGCGAGCAGGCCGAGGGGCGGCACGTCCGCGGGGAAGCCCGGTGACCCGAACGAGTGGTCGACCACCAGCGCCCAACGCCGGGACTCGCGCCCGTACAACCACGTTCGTCGGGTGTAGAGGCGCTCGTCCTCGGTGATCCGCACGCCGAGCACCATCCACCGATCCCGCACCGCGGGCTCGGTGCGCACCGCCTCGGCGGGATTCGGATAGCCGACGTGTGCGCGGATGCTGGCGCGTAGCTCGGGCGCGAGCTCGTCCAGCCTGCTATGCGCCGTGACGAGCAGGTGCAGCCGCGCGTATTCGCGCAGCACCACCTCCGGCCAGTCGGCCCTGGTCACCACCGCGGTCGGCAGCTGACGCAGCGCCGAGGCGACGCCGGGTGCCTGCGCGTCGACCATCCTGGCGGCGATCGCCTCGAACGCCCGGAACGATCGGTCGGTCTGTGCCAGGCCGGTGCGCACCTGATCACCGAGCCACACATCGAGTTCGGCAAGCCCAGCGGTGACCCGGACCCGCCGCTGTTCCGCGGTCGCCGGATTGGCGGTGCGAGTGGCTGCCTCCGCCGCGGGCTTGGCCGCTTTGGCGATCCGGCCGTCGATCCAGCTCGCCGCGAAATCGACGATCTCCGGTGCCTGCTCGACCCGGCCCGCCGTCCACTCCAGCAACAGCGACAGCGCGTGCTTGCACGGGAATTTGCGGCTCGGACAGGAACACTTGTACGCGGGCCCGGACAGGTCGACGATCGTCTGATACGGCTTGGCGCCGCTGCCCTGGCACAGCCCCCACAGCGCGGTGTCGTGCTGCCCGGTACCGCGCCAGCGGCTCGCGAGTTTCCGCGCGGCGGACAGCGAGCTCGCGTCCGGCGCGAGCGCCGTGACCTGGTCCTCGCTCCAGCGCGTCATGTCTTCCCCCGTTCGTCGGTTGACCGGATTTCTACCCCAGAGCACCGACAAGTGCCGACCCGGCCGGTGTGTTTCGCACGGAAATTGCTGTGCCGTCGCGGGTTTCGATGCCGAAAACCTCTTGCGTACATGGGTGTTCTCTGGCATTCTGTCCTGTTCGGCTCGACCGAACCATCCAAATCGGGTGATACACCGACGAGCTGCCCGCCGGGGCTGGCGAGGGGTGGACATCGAAGCGCGGCCCCAGCCGTTTCGATGGCCATATCCATCCCCGCGCGGGCAGATTCGCATCGGGTCCGGAGGATTTCCTCCGGTGGGCGAATCCGACGCGATCGGGTAGCGTTTCGCACAGCTTCGACAGTGGCGCCGTGCACGGAGCCGGAGGACCGGTAGCGGCTCGGTGGTGGAGGGGGTCCAATCAAAGTGCGTCCCGACGCCGATCCGGTGCCGAGATTGACCGAGGTGGTTACCCGCAGGCTCGCCGCGGACCCCTCGGTGACCCCGTCGGTCGCACGAACCGTGCTGCGCGCCCTCGGCGGCACCGAGAACGATGAGCGGGCAACCGAATTCGACGACGGCGGGATCTTTCTGCGCGCCATCCGGGTGCGTGGCTTCCGCGGCATCGGCCCGCAAGCCGAGCTGCAGTTGCCGCCCGGCCCCGGCCTCACCCTGGTCGTCGGCCGCAACGGCAGCGGCAAGTCCAGCTTCGCCGAGGCCGCCGAGCTGGTGTTCACCGGCGGAAATCGCCGCTGGGACGGTCGATCCGCGGCCTGGCGGGAGGGCTGGCGCAACCTGCACGACGGCGGCACCGCCCGCATCGAGGTGGAACTGCTCACCACCGGCAGCAAGCCACAGCTGACCATCGCCAAAGAATGGGCCGCCGACGCGGACCTACCCGACGCGACCTGGACCGAACAGCACCCGCCCACCGCGCCAACCGAATTCGATATGGACCGCTGGGCAGGCAGGCTGGAGCTCTACCGCCCGTTTCTGTCCTACAGCGAGCTCGGCGCGCTGGTCGACGGCAAACCGAGCGACCTGTTCGACGCGCTGCACCAACTGCTCGGCCTCGACGAACTGACCTTGGCGCAGGAGCGAATTCGGCTGCGCCGCCTGGAATTGGAACGCGCCGTGCGCGATTCACGCCAGGAACGCCTCGAGCTGCTCGAGGCACTCGAGACGGTGGCCGACGACCGTGCCGTGCGGGTGAACGGCCTGCTCCGCCCCGCGCAACCGGACCTCGCCGCCGTCGGGCGCGAGGTGATCGGCACCTTCGACGATCCGGACGGCCCGGCGGGTCTGCGCGCGATCGTGCGGCTCACCCTGCCGACGGCGGCGGAGGTGGCGCGGGTGGCCGCCCGGCTGGTGGAATGCGGCACGGCGCTGACCCGCGGTACGACTGCCGACGCCGAGGCCGACCTGCGTGTGCTTGAGTTGTTGCGCCGGGCCCGCGACCACCACACCGCAACCGGTACCTGTCCGTGCCCGGTGTGCGGTCGCGGCGACCTGGACGACGCGTGGGCGCGCGAGGCCGACGCCTCGATCGCCGCCCTTGCCGCGCGGGTCGACGCGCTGACCACCGCGCGCACCGAACTCGGCGAGGCGATGCGCGCGGCGCGGTCGCTGCCGGATCTCATTCCGCCGGAACTGGATTTCGACCCGCGCAACCCACCCTCGGTGGACACCGCCGCCGTCCGCCGGGCCTGGGCTGACTGGGCCGCGCTCACCTCCGCCGACTACAGCCCTGACCTGCCGGACCGGCTGCGCGGCGCGCACGCGCGACTGGTCGACGAACTCGAACAGGTGCAGCAGGGCACCCGCAAGGAACTCGACCGCCTCGACGAGGTGTGGACCCCGCTGGTGCCGCGCATCGTGAGCTGGCTGGAGGGCGCGCGCGAGGTCGCCGCGCACGCCGCCGAACTGCGCACCGTCAAAAAGGCCGAGGACTGGCTCAAGGCCGCCACCGCTGGCCTGCGCGGTGAACGGATGACGCCGCTGGAGACCACGGCGCGCTGGGTCTGGCAGACGCTGCGCCAGCAGAGCAACGTGGAACTCGGCTCGATCACCTTGCAGGGCAACGCCGGAACCGCCCGCCGGGTGCTGCTCGACGTCACCGTCGACGACGTGGACGGGGCCGCGCTCGGTGTGATGAGCCAGGGCGAGCTGCACGCACTCGGGCTGTCGCTGTTCCTGCCGAGGGCCACGGTCGAGGAGAGCCCGTTCCGCTTCGTCATGATCGACGACCCGGTGCAGGCGATGGACCCGGCGAAGGTGGACGGGCTGGCCAGGGTGCTCGCCGCGGTCGCGTGGACCCGGCAGGTGGTCGTGTTCACCCACGACGAGCGCCTCGCCGAAGCGGTGCGCCGGATGCAGCTGGACGCCACCGTGCTCGAGGTGCAGCGCCGCGACCGTTCGGTGGTCGAGGTGCGGGTATCCAGCGATCCGGTCCGCCGCTATCTCGACGACGCCCGCGCGCTCGTGCGCACCCCGCAGTTGCCGCAGGCCATCGCCGACGAACTCGTCGCCACCTGCTGTCGTTCCGCGGTGGAGGCCGCGAGCCTTGGCCGGGCCAGACGCACCCTGCTCGCGGACGGCATGAACCACCGCGAGGTGGAGCGCCACATCGATGCGGCCCAATCCACCAGGGCCAAGGTCGCCCTCGCGGTGATGGGTGTCGGCGGTAAGGTCGACGATCTCAACAAGTATCTCGTTGCGCGCGAAGGGAAATGGGTGGTCGAGGCGCTGCGCGACGCGACGGCCGGTGCGCACGTGCCGATCGGGCGCGGCATGCGCGAATTGATCACCGAGACCGAACGTTTCGTCGCATGGCTGGCGAGGTGACCGCGCGGTGGCGATGACGCAGCGCGGGCCGCGCCGGGGACCGAACGGTGGCGGGCGCGGAAAGCGCGGACCGGCGAAGAGCCCGAGGCGGCCGCGGCCGTCGGTGGCCGAGCGGCTCGACACGGTGGATCGCCTGCTGGCCGGATCGGTGACCGACGCGGGCGGCCTGTGGTCCCGCGCCACCGCGTGGATTCTGCGAATCGCGTTGGAGCAGTCCGTCGATGAGCTGTGGATCCGGTTGGCGCCCGCCCTGACGCGCTGTCCGATGCGCGCCCAGCTGATCGCACTGCGCACCTTCGCCGGTCCCGAGGTGGCCGCGCAGGTCGCCGCCCTGTGGGCCGCGCTCTCCAGGGCCGCGCACCACCACGACTACGAGCTCGCGCCCAGTGTCACCGACTTACGCCGCTGGCGCGAACAAACCGTCGCGATCGCCAAGGCCCTGTCGGCCGTCGAGGCCCGCTGAGCGGCGGAATCGACGGCCGGGCCGGCTCGCTCGCGACGGTGTGCGCCCGGTCCTGCCTACCCGGCCCGATCTTGTTGCGGGCGACGCGCGACAATCGACGGATGAGTGGGACGCGGATGTGTCCGTGTGGCCGGGGCGAGGCCTTCGATGACTGCTGCGGGCCGGTGCTGAACGGGAAGCGGGCGGCGGCGACCGCCGAGGCGCTGATGCGTTCGCGCTACACCGCTTTCGCGGTCGGGGACACCGATTATCTCCGTGGATCGTGGCATCCGCGGACCAGGCCTGCGACGCTGGAGCTCGACCCGGGGCAGCGCTGGTTGTTCCTGGAGATACTGCGCACCGCCGACGGCGGGCTGTTCGACGAGACCGGCCTGGTCGAGTTCGTCGCGCACTATCGGGCCGAGGGCACCCGCGGCTCCCTGCACGAGGTGAGCAGGTTCCTGCGCGCCGACGGAGCCTGGGTCTACCTCGACGGCGAAATCGAAGCCTGAGTACCGTGACCCACTATGTCCCGTGTCGCGATCGAGTACTGCACCCAGTGCCGCTGGCTGTTGCGCGCGAGCTGGATGGCGCAGGAGCTGTTGAGCACCTTCGCCACCGAACTCGGTGAGGTGGCACTGATTCCGGGGACGGGCGGCGTTTTCCGGATCACCGTCGACGCTGAACAAATCTGGGAACGCAAGGCCGACGGCGGTTTTCCCGATATCGCGGTGTTGAAACAGCGGGTGCGTGATCGGGTCGCGCCGGACCGTGATCTCGGCCACGCCGATCGCCGGGACTGAACCCGGCCCCGGCGACACTCGATCGCGGTACCGCGCCGCTCAGCCGCAGCAGCCGCCGCCGCAGCACCCGCCACCGGCCGGGGGCGCGGCCTGGCTCGGCGCAGGCGCCGCGTTACCCCGGCTGACCGTGCCAAACGTGGTCAGCAGCTTGACTGTGTCGGCATGGCCGCTCGGGCAGGACGCCGGACTCGACGACTCCGCCATCGGGCGGTTCATCTCGAAAGTGTCCCCGCAACTGCGGCACCGATAGCTGTAACTCGGCATCGGTCAAGCGTACCGCCGGGGTCGCATAATGGTGCGTCGCGTGCCCAGGTCGTCAGCATGGACGTACTCTCGAAGAAGAGATCACGAGGTGCGGGGCCCGCTGGAGCAAACCGGCAGCACACCGATGGGTCCCTGGCAGGAGGTGCGAACCATGCGCGAACGCGGCGAGCCGATCAGTACAGCCACTCCGGGCACTCAGTTCGAGACCGCACCGGGTTGGGAAGTGGGCTCCGCGCCGATCGCCGCCACTACATCGGGCGAGGTGCGCGGGCGCTGGGACGGTCCGGTGGCAGTGTGGCGCAGCATTCCGTACGCGGCGGCGCCGAGCGGGGAACATCGTTTCCTTCCGCCATTGCCCGCGCCCGAGTGGTCGGGAACCCGGGATTGCGCGGTCTTCGGCGACATCGCCCCGCAGACCATGGGCAACATGGTCCCCGTCGACTCGGACCTGCGGATGGGCGAGGACTGTCTCTGGGTGAACGTCTGGTCGCCCCGCCGCGACGTCGGCGACGTGGTGCACACCTTCGAGACCGGCGAACCGCGTCCGGTGCTGGTCTGGTTGCACGGCGGCGCCTACTGCCTCGGTACCGCGGCGCAGGGCATCTACGACGGACGCAAGCTGGCCGAGGCCGGTGACGTTGTGGTGGTCACCGTGAATTACCGGCTCGGTGCGTTCGGCTTTCTCGATCTGTCCTCGCTGCCGGGCCCGTTCACCCCGAATCTCGGGCTGCACGACCAGATCGCGGCGCTGGAATGGGTGCGCGACAATATCGTCGCGTTCGGTGGCGACCCTGGCAACGTGACGTTGTTCGGCGAATCCTCCGGCGCCGGTTGCGTCACCGCGCTGCTGACCTCGCCGCGCGCGGCCGGGCTGTTCCACAAGGCCATCGCGGAGAGTCCGCCCGCGACTACCGTTTTCGGTCAGGAACGGGCCGCCGGAGTAGCCCGGCGGTTCCTCGAGCTGCTGGAACTGCCCGCCCACCGGGCCGTCGAACTGCTCGACTGGCCGATCGAGAAGATCGTCGAGGTCGCCGGCATCCTGCTCGACGAGATTCCGTTGAAGGAGCCGGGCCGGCTGGCGGCGGCGCCGGTGGTGGACGGCGACCTGTTGCCGACCTATCCGATCGAGCGGTTCCAGCACGGGCGCTCGCATCGGGTGCCGTTGATGATCGGCACCAACAAGGACGAGGCGTCGCTGTTCCGGGTGTTCCGCTCGCCGATCATGCCGGTGACCCCGGACGCGGTGAACGCGATGCTCAGCGACGTGGCGGCCAGTCATCCGGAGCTGTCGCACGAGCGGATCGCCGAAATCACCTCCGCCTACCCGGATCTGGACAAGACGCGCGGCGCGCTGGCGATGTCCGGCGATGCCGCGTTCCGGATGCCGGCGCACTGGGTGGCCGACGCGCACGCGCAGCACTCACCGACCTGGATGTACCGCTTCGACCACGCGACGCCGATGCTGCGCGCCGCCCGGGTCGGCGCGGGGCACGCCACCGAATTGCCTTATGTGTTCGGCAATTTCGGCTCGTTCAACCATGACCCGACGTTCTGGCTCGGCGGCCGCAAGGTGGCCATGGAGGTATCGGGCCGAATGATGCGGCGCTGGTTGGCTTTTGCCACGCACGGCGTTCCCGCCGCGCTCGATGGCTCGAAACACTGGCCGCCGTACCGTCCGTCGACGCGCACCACCTTGCTGATCGACACCGTCGACCGCATTGTCGACGACCCGGACACGGATCTGCACACCGCGTGGGGCGAGCAAGCGGTCGGCTTCGGCTGACCGCCGCGGTGCGCGCTCAGACGGCGGTGGGTTCCGGGGTGCGGGCCCGGCGCCCGAGACGGACCGGCAGCTGCTCATATCCGTGCAGCGTGAACAACTCTCGACGCCGCGGTGCTCCGTCCAGTCGCAAATCGGGGAAGCGGTCGAACAGCGACTGCAGGGCGTAGACGCCTTCCATCCTGGCCAGGCTGGCACCGAGGCAGACGTGGACGCCGCTGCTGAACGACAAGTGCTCCTTGGCATTCGCGCGGCCGACATCGAAGCGGTCCGGCTCGGCGAACACCGCGGGATCGCGGTTCGCGCCCGCCAGCGACAGCACGACCGTGTCGCCCGCGCGCAGCTGGATGCCGTCGATGTCCACGTCGCACAACGCGGTTCGCGCCGTCGTCTGGACCGGCGAGTCGAAGCGAAGAATCTCTTCGATGGCATTCGGCCACAGCTCCGGCTCGGCGCGCAGCCGCGCCAACTGTTCCGGATGCTCGAGCAGCTGGACGACGCCGTTGCCGATCAGGTTCACCGTGGTCTCGAAGCCCGCACCCATCAGCAGGCTCGCGGATGCCTTGAGCGCGAACATATCCAGCTCTCCGGCGGTGACCAGGGTGCTGAGGATGTCCTCGCCCGGGGTGCGGCGCAGCCGCGCGATGTGCTCGTCGAAATAGTCGTTCATCACCTCCATGGCCTGCAGTGCGCGCCGGTACGCGCGCCAGGAGATGCCGACGTCGAGCAGCGGGGTCATCCGGTCGCCCCAGTGCAGGAACCGTTCCTTGTCCGCGTCGGGGAAGCCGAGCATTTCGGAGATGATCGCGATCGGGACCTGCGCGGCGAAGGCGGTGACCAGATCGGCAGAGCCACTCGACGGCAGCCCGTCGAGCAGTTCCGCGGTGACCGTTTCCACCCGGTCGCGCAGCCTGGCGATGGCGCGCGGGGTGAACGCGGAGGCGACCGGCTTGCGCATCTTGGTGTGCTCCGGCGGGTCGATCACCAGCATCGACGGCGGCTCCACCGGGTTCGGCGGCAGCGGGAAGTGCTTGGCCAGCTTCCGCATCGGCGCGGGGGTGTTGAAGCTTTCGGTGGTGCGCACGCCGAATCGGTTGTCGCGCAGGATGGATCGGCACACCTCGTGATCGAAACTCGCCCAGGCGATAGAGGTGCGGATCAGCCTGCCCGCACCGCGTAACCGCTCGATGAGGGGATAAGGATCGGCGAACCCGGTGGGCCCGCCCATCAGTTCGGCGAACGGCTCACCGCGCCGTGCCTGCGTGCGCAGCACGAGCCGGGGTGCGCCTTGGACGGATAACCAGCGGAACCAATACTGCGGCTTCATCATTCACCAACTCCGTCGTTGTGAGATATTTCCACCGTACGGAACCCGGCCAAAATGTGGAACGTCCTCTAGTCGGACTTCCGCCTATACCGTGGTAGGAGCAAACCAGGCTCGACCGAAGGCGCCCTTCACACCATCTTGCCCGCTGAAGGTGCCCTTCGGTCGAAATCGCCTCGGTCGGTACAGCTGACCTTCGGTCGGTTTGGGGATCAGGCGCGCTGGGCGGTGACGCGTTCGGATTCGATGCGGCGGTCGCGCAGGGCCGGGTCGGGGTTGACGACCTGGACGAGGGAGGCGCCCGCGGCGAGTACCGCGACGAAGCCGTCGATCAGTTCGGCGGGGGTGTCCCACGGGGTGCTCGACAGCACCCGGTCGCCCTCCGAAAACCCTTGGCGCATGGCCGATTTCTTCGCTTCCGCGAACACCTCCGGCACCGGCATGCCGTCCAGTGCGGCACCCGCGCCACCCGGCAGGAACTGATCGCCGTGCACCCGCACGGAGGTGGCGAAGTCGGTCACGCCGACCGGCAGATCACGCACCGGGGAGCCCATCGCGTCCAGGGACAGCGCCGCGACCTCGGCGATCCCGTCGGCATCATTGAGCCGGTCGGGAGTCACCAGGGCCAGTTCGGCGTCCGGGTCGGGGCGAAGCACCACCTCGGTGCCCGCCCACCAGCAGCCGAGTAGCACGGCGGCGGTCTGCCAGTGCGCGGGCAGCAGCACCGCGATCCTGGCGCCGGGGCTGAGGCCGCATTCGTCGCGGATCAGGTTGGCCGTCTTGGCCGCCCAGTTCGCCAGGGTCAGCCCGGACAGTTCGATCCGGGCGCCGGTGGCGTCGTCGTAGTAGGTGACGCGCGGATTCGCCGGCTCGCGCGCGAGAATCGGATCGAGCACCTGCTCGGTGAGGGTGAGCGCCTGGTCGAATTCACGCATGGTCTAGTTCACGCATTTCGGTCCGTTCTGGCCTGCGTCGATCGGTGGGGCTGGCGGGACTGGCGTCGCGGTGGCGCTCGACGTTCCGGAGAAGTCGAACATGCCCCCTGCCGCCGAGCCCGGACCAGAATAGTCGCTCGCCAGCACCACGCTCACCGAATCCGGCGACAGCGTCGTATCCGCGAGCACCGGCAGCCCGCCGAGTGCCTTGGCCACCGCCTTGGCCTTGGGGTCGGCGGTGTTCGCGGCGAGTACCCGGCTGCTCGAGACGCTGGGACCGGTGTAGTTGCCGACCAGCCCTTCGCGGAAACCCTTCCCGCTCAACGCCTGTGCGACCTGACCGGCCAGGCCACCGACGCCGCTGGCGTTGTACACGCTGACGGCCACCGTGCCCGGATCCACCGCGGGCTCGTCCGATTCGGCGGATTTCCCGTCGACCAGCGAGCCGACATAGGTCTTCACCGCCTTGGGGTCGACCCGGACCACCGATTCGCCCCGGTCGGTCATGTAGTTCAGATCGGTGACCGGAATGGTCTCGAACTTCACCTGCCCGCCCGAAAGGTCCTGCAACTGTTGCAGAAACGCGAGCACGTCCCAGTCGTCGTCGAGCACGACCGTGCGCCCGACCGCGTCGCTGAGCTGCTTCATCTTTCCTGGATTGCCGAGCGTCTTCGCGTTGAGCACCTGCCCGACCAGCTGGGCCATGAACACCTGCTGGCGCACGATGCGATCGAGGTCACCGCGCGGGAGATTGTGCCGCTGTCGCACGAAGCTCAATGCCGCCGGGCCGTCGAGGCGCTGGCGTCCGGCCGGGAAGTCGGCGCCGGACATCCATTCGTCGACCGGATTGTTCAGGCACACCTCGACCCCGCCGACCGCATCGGTGAGCAGCACGAAGCCGAGCAGGCTCACCTCGGCGTAGTGATCGACGCTGATGCCGGTGAGGTTGGCCACCGACTTGATCAAGGCCTGGCGGCCCGCCTGGGTGGACTGCTTGTCCGCCTCGGCCTCCGCGACGCCCTGGTTCATCAGCTTCAGTCGCTGTGTCTCTTTGGTCGCGCCATACGCCGAATTGATCTTGCCCTTGCCGAGATCGGGGATGTCGACATAGGAATCACGAGGAATGGAGATGGCGGTCGCGGACCGGCCGTCGTTGGGTACCCGGATCAGCACGATGGTGTCGGTATTGGTGCCGACCTCGTCACCCGCGTGCAGCAGCACGCGCTCCCGATCGGACAGCGGATTGCCGTGCGCGTCGGTCCGGCTGTCGACGCCGACCAGCAGAATGTCCACCGCGCCGTCGCGCCCGCCGCCGAGGCCGAGGTTGCCGATCCGCTCGATATTGGAGATCAGGCTGTCGACGCTGTGCCAGGCGAAGCCGGTGATGACGAGCACCAGCACGGCGAGGACCGCGGCGAAGCCACGCAGCGGGCCACCTGCCGGTAAAAGCGATTCAGCGCCGCGCGGCCGGGTCACCCGGAACCTCCTGCGCCGCAGCTACTTTGTGTCCTCTCGACAACTCGACATCCTTTCGACAAGCTCGGGGCCTCTTTCGACAGCACGGTCCGTCTGACCACCCCACCTTTCTGTATCCCCGGGCACCCATGTGGCAAACCCTTGTTCGCGGTGGGCACCAGCCGAGGGCAACTGACTGAAGGCTAACGAATGGCGGCGCGGGCACCCGCAATCCGCAGGTGTGGCGGCGTGCCAGACTCGACCCCGTGACAGCCTCGACATCGTCCGACGCCACCCGGCCCGCGCGCCTCGTCGTGACGGGAGCGGGTGGGCAACTCGGGCGGGAACTGCTCCGCCGCGCGCCCGATGCCCGTGCCTTCGGACGCCGCGACCTCGACATCACCGACGCGGATGCGGTCGCCGCCGTGCTCGAACCGGGTGATGTGGTGCTCAATTGCGCCGCCTACACCGCGGTCGACCAGGCCGAATCCGACGTCGCGGCGGCTTTCGCGGGTAATGAGACCGGGCCCGCCGTGCTCGCCGCCGCTTGCGCGCGGGTCGAGGCCAGGCTTATTCAACTGTCCACCGACTACGTGTTCGCGGGCGTGCACGATCGTCCGTACGAGACCACCGATCCCACCGGACCGGTCAGTGTCTACGGGGAGTCCAAACTCGCTGGTGAACGGGCGGTGCTGACGCTGGCTCCGCGGGCGCACGTGGTGCGTACCGCATGGGTATATACCGGGCGCGGAAGCGATTTCGTCGCCACCATGCGGCGGCTGGAGCGCGAGCGCGACACCGTGAACGTGGTCGACGATCAGCTCGGGGCACCCACCTACGCGGCGGATCTCGCGGCCGCCCTGCTGGAACTCGCGGGTCGACCGGACGCGCCCCGGCTGCTGCACGCCACCAATGCCGGGCAGGCCACCTGGTTCGAGCTCGCGCGGGCGGTATTCGAAGGAGTCGGTGCCGATCCGGCGCGGGTCCGGCCGTGTGACTCGTCCGCATTTCCGAGACCCGCACGGCGCCCGGCATATTCGGTGTTGTCGCATCGCGCGTGGGATGACGCCGGGTTGACTCCGTTGCGTCCGTGGCAGGTGGCACTGGGGGACGCGCTGGCGCGGGTATCCGACTAGGCTGTGCGGTCGTGAGTGAGCGCAGCGAGCGAACCATAGGCACGGCCGCCGAAGCGGTCACAACGGAGCCGAGCGTCAGCGAGGCGGAGTTGTGAGCCTTTCCGATTCCGCCAAGCCGGGGCTGGCCGTCGTCACGGTGACCTATTCACCGGGCGAGCACCTCGAGCACTTCATCACCACGCTGGCCGATGCCACCTCCGAGAAACCGCAGGTGATTCTCGCCGACAACGGATCTACCGACGGGGTGCCGGAGCTGATCGCCGAGGCCAATTCGCACGTGCGGCTGCTGCGCACCGGCGGCAATATCGGTTACGGCGGCGCGATCAACCGGGCCGTCGCCGAGATCGATCCGGATATCGAGTTCGTGGTGATCGCCAATCCGGACATCCGCTGGGGCACCGATTCGATCGACAAGCTGCTCGAAGCCGCGAAGCGCTGGCCGCGGGCCGGTGCGCTCGGCCCGCTGGTGCTGGAACCGGACGGCAGCGTCTACCCGTCCGCCCGCCAGGTGCCCGGCCTGCTGGACGGCGCGGGCCACGCGATCCTCGGCACGGTGTGGAAGACGAACCCGTGGACCCGCCGCTACCGCCAGGAAAACGAGCAGGTCTCCGAGCGCGTCGTCGGCTGGCTGTCCGGGTCCTGCCTGCTGGTGCGCCGCGCCGCCTTCGACTCGATCGACGGCTTCGACTCGCGCTACTTCATGTACATGGAGGACGTCGACTTCGGCGACCGGATGGGCAAGGCGGGCTGGCACAACGTATTCGTGCCATCCGCCGAGGTCACCCACGCCAAGGGACACGCAGCGGGCAGGCATCCCGAGGTGATGCTGCCCGCGCACCACGCCAGTGCCTACCGATTCCAGGCCGACCGGCATCCGCACTGGTGGCAGCTGCCGTTGCGGCTCGCGTTGCGGGCCGGACTTGCGGTGCGCTCCCGGATTGCGGTTCGATCTGCGCTGCGCCAACAGGCGCAAGAAGCGGGTCACTAGACACGCGGCTGGGCGACAATGGGCGAACGGGCCCGCATGTATTCGATGCGGCCCGGCGTGAACTGGCGCAGGCCGCGGGCCGATCGGCGCGCGCAACAATCGATCCACTGTGAACAGGGGACCTTGAATGGCAGGAAATGCAGGCACCGACGCCGTGATCCTGGTTGGCGGGCAGGGCACACGACTGCGCCCGCTCACCCTTTCGGCACCCAAGCCGATGCTGCCGACGGCCGGGCTGCCATTCCTCACGCATCTGCTCGCCCGCATCGCCGACGCCGGGATCACGCACGTCGTGCTTGGCACCTCGTTCAAGGCGGAGGTGTTCGAGGAGCACTTCGGCGACGGTTCCGACCTCGGCCTCGAGCTGGAGTACGTCACCGAGACCGAGCCGCTCGGCACTGGCGGCGGCATCCGCAATGTGCTGCCCAAGCTGCGCGCCGACACGGTGATGGTGTTCAACGGTGACGTGCTCGGCGGCACCGAACTCGGCGCGGTGCTCGATACGCACGAGTCGACGAACGCCGATGTCACCTTGCACCTGGTCCGGGTGAGCGATCCGCGCGCCTTCGGCTGCGTGCCCACCGACGAGAACGGCCGAGTCACCGCGTTCCTGGAGAAGACGCAGGATCCGCCGACCGATCAGATCAACGCGGGCTGCTACGTCTTCCGCCGTGAGTACATCGAGAAGATCCCGTCGGGCCGCCCGGTCTCGGTGGAGCGCGAGGTGTTCCCGACGCTGCTCGCCGAGGGCGCGCGCGTGCAAGGGCACGTCGACTCGTCGTACTGGCGGGACATGGGCACCCCCGAGGACTTCGTCCGCGGCTCCGCCGACCTGGTCCGCGGCATCGCGCCCTCGCCCGCCCTGCCGGGGCAGCGCGGTGAATCGCTGGTTCACCCCGGTGCCGGCGTCGCGCCGGGCGCGCTGCTCATCGGCGGCACGGTCGTCGGTCGCGGCGCCGAGGTCGGCGCGGGCGCCCGCCTCGACGGCGCGGTCATCTTCGACGGCGCGATCATCGAGGCCGGTGCCACCGTCGAACGCTCGATCATCGGCTTCGGCGCGCGCATCGGGCCGCGTGCCCTGGTGCGTGACGGTGTTATCGGTGACGGCGCGCAGGTCGGTGCTCGCTGCGAACTACTACGGGGCGCGCGCGTCTGGCCCGGGGTGGAGATCCCAGACGGCGGAATCCGGTTCTCCACCGACGTATAGCGGCTTGCCCGGCTTTTCGCCGGAACGGTCGGCGCGATGAGATTCGCGCCGACCGCCACCGTCGATCTACTAGTTGAGCATCACCCGTGCGGCTTTATGCTTTGGTTTTCCAGACGTAGCGGGTCTTCGGGCGGCCCGCACGGCCGTAATCCGAACGGCGGGTGACCAATCCGTCGTCAGCTAACTTCTCCAGGTAGCGCCATGCGGTGATGCGGGAGACGCCGATCGTGCTGGCGGTGTCCGCGGCGGTGATGCCCTCCGGCGCGGCCCTTACGGTGCGGGATATTTCGTCAAGGGTTTGCGGCGCAACGCCTTTGGGGGTGGTGGCGCGCTGGTCGGGGGTGCGCAGCGCGCTGAGGGCGCGGTCGATGTCGTGCTGGGAGACCGCCGTTTCGCCCGCGGGGAGGGCGGTGCGGAATTCGCGATAGCGATCGAGCTTGTCCCGAAAAGCGGCGAAGGTGAACGGCTTCAAGAGATAGAGGACAACGCCGTGCGAGACAGCGGTGCGCACCATGGCGAGGTCGCGGGCCGAGGTGATGGCGATGACGTCGGGTCGGGGAGCGAGACCGGTCAGCGCCGCCGCGACATCGAGGCCGCTGGCATCGGGCAACCCGATGTCCATGAGCACCAGGTCGATCGGCGTCCCCTCGGCCGCGGCATCGGCGGCCGCACGCATCGCCTCGCGACCGGTGTGCGCCACCCCGACGGGCGTGAAGCCCTCGATGCGGTCCACATAGGCGCGGTGTGCCTCGGCGATGAGGGGTTCGTCCTCGACGATCAGCACTCGGATCACTGTGCGTCCTTTCGCGGAATCGTCACGGTTACCGCGCTTTCCGGATCTAGTTCGGTACGGATGGTCCCCCCGTGCCTGGCCACCAGCCGGTGGACCAGGGCGAGGCCGAGCCCGTGATGGTCGGCCTTGGTCGAATAACCGCGCTGCGACGCCCGCGCGAATGTTTCCTCGGACATCCCGGGCCCGCTGTCGGCGACGCGCACATACAGCGCCGAATCGTGCTCAGCCGAAACAGCTTCGGCGTTTTCCCCGGCCGCACCCTGGTGCCGGACGGTGACCTCCACCCAGCCCGACGGGCTCTCCGCGGCGGCGTCGATGGCGTTGTCGATCAGGTTGCCGACCAGGGTGACCGTCTCCTGCGGGGTCAGCGGCTCGATCGAGTCCAGCGCGGTCTCCTCGGTGATGGTCAACTCGATGCTGCGTTCGGCCGCCTGATTCACCTTGCCGAGCAGCAGCGCTGCCAGCGCGGGCGAGCCGACCGCGTCCAGCAACCGATCGATAAGCGCTTGGGACAGTTGTAGTTCCGAGGTGGCGAAGTCGACCGCCTCTGCGTAGCGGCCCAACTCGACCATGGTGATCACGGTGTGCAGCCGGTTGGCCGATTCGTGCGCCTGCGCGTGCAGTGACTCGGCGAAACTGCGCACCGAGTCGAGTTCGCCCATCACCGCCCGCAATTCGGTGTGGTCGCGAATGGTCATCACGGTGCCGATCGGCCGTCCCTCCCAGGTGACGATGTCCTGGTTGATGAGCAGGATCCGGTCGCCGGTCACGTGCATCTCGTCGCGGACAACGCCCCAGCTCATCTGCCGCATCGAGGTCGGCAGGTCGCCGCGGCGCACCTCGCCGTCGGGCAGCTCGAGCAGCCTGCGCGCCTCGTCGTTGACCACCTCGGCGCGCTCACCGGCCATGCCGAAGACCACCAGTCCCTCGTGGATCGAATGCAGTACGGCGTCGTGCTGCTCGTACATGGCCCGCAACTCCTCGGGCGCGAGCCCGTGTGTCTGCCTGCGCAGCCGACGGCTCAGCAGGAACGACCCGCTGCCGGAGACGATCAGGCCCGCCGCCGCAACGCCGAGGATCAACGGCAGCTGGGTGGCGACCTGGTCGCCGATCTTGGCCCTGGTCACCCCGGCGGACACCAGCGCGACCACGCGCCCGCCGTCATAGACCGGTGTCACCGCGCGGATGGACGGGCCGAGGGTGCCGGTGAAGGTTTCGGTGAAGGTCTCCCCGGCCAGCGCGCGGTCGATGTTCCCGCTGAACGGCTGCCCGATCATGGCCGGGTTGGTGTGCGTGTAGCGGGTGCGGTCCGGCGCCATGACGACGATGAAGTCCATGCCGGTCGCGTTGCGGATCCGCTCGGTCACCGGCTGCAGCTGGGCCGTCGGGTCGGTGGTGTAAATGGCACTCAGGGTGGACCGCGCCTCAGCCACGCTCACCGCGACATCCCGTACTTCGCGGGTGGTCGTCACGTCGCTGTGGTGCCGTGCGTCGAGCACCGCCAGGACCGCGCCGACAGCGACCATCAGAGTCAACACGATCAGCTGTAGCGCGAAGGCCTGACCGGCCAGGGATAGCCGACCGCGTCTCACTAGCTGTTTTCCTCCACTGAACGTAATGCACCAAACCGTGACCGGCGTCACCCGGACCGTCATCATTCTGCCTGGAAGGCGTGAGGCACCTCACGTCGGCACCACTTCGGAGGACATCACCACTTATGAGCGAAGCAACACCGGAAGCACCACCGCGCAAGCGTGACCGCACCCACTGGCTGTATCTGGCCGTCATCGTCGCGGTCATCGCGGGAATTCTGGTGGGCTGGCTCGCGCCCGGGTTCGGGCAATCGGTTGCTCCGCTCGGCACCATTTTCGTCAACCTGATCAAGATGATGATCGCGCCGGTCATCTTCTGCACCATCGTGCTCGGCATCGGGTCGATCCGGTCGGCGGCTACGGTCGGCAAGGTCGGCGGGTTGACCATCGCGTACTTCATGGTGATGTCGACCGTCGCGTTGATCATCGGGCTTGTTGTCGGCAATGTGATTTCGCCAGGCACCGGGTTGAATGTCGGTAAGACGGTCAATGCGGGCCATGATCTCGCGAGGAACGCACACGGCGCCGGCGGCACCTGGGACTTTCTCACCAGCATCGTTCCGACGACAATGCTGTCCTCGTTGACTTCGGGCAGCACCTTGCAGGCGCTGTTCATCGCGCTGCTTGTCGGTTTCGCGGTGCAGGCCATGGGCAAAACCGGCGAGCCGATCGTGCGTGGCGTGGCAGTGATACAGAAGCTCGTGTTCCGCGTGCTGGTGATGATTCTGTGGCTGGCGCCGATCGGTGCCTTCGGCGCGATCGCGAATCTGGTCGGTAAGAGTGGTCTGGACGCCGTGCTGAAGTTGGCAACGTTGATGATCGCGTTCTACCTGACTTGCTTGATATTCGTGTTCGGCGTGCTCGGGGTGATGATGTGGGCGATTGCTCGGGTGTCGATACTGAAGCTGGTCCGCTATCTGGCCCGCGAATACCTGTTGATCCTCGCGACCTCGTCGTCCGAGTCGGCGTTGCCTCGGTTGATCGCGAAGATGGAGCACATGGGCGTCGAGCGGACGACCGTGGGTGTGGTTGTGCCGACCGGTTATTCGTTCAATCTGGACGGCACTGCAATTTACCTGACAATGGCCTCTTTGTTCATCGCGGACGCGATGGGTAAACCGCTCAACATCGGCGAGCAGATCGGCCTGCTGGTGTTCATGATCGTCGCGTCCAAGGGCGCGGCCGGTGTCACCGGCGCAGGCCTGGCCACCCTGGCAGGCGGCCTGGAGAGCCACCGCCCCGAATTGCTGGACGGCGTCGGCCTGATCGTCGGCATCGACCGCTTCATGTCCGAGGCCCGCGCCCTCACCAATTTCTCCGGCAACGCCGTCGCCACCGTGCTCATCGGCACCTGGACCAAAACCATCGACGTCGACCGCACCCGCGAAGTACTCGATCGCAAACTGCCGTTCGACGAACAAACCATGGTCGACAACGACCACGCCGCGCAGCCGCAGCAGGGGCCCGAGACCAAGGACCTGGTCTCGGCCTAGCTGCTCTGTGAAACACGAAGGGCCCGCAGGATCTGCGGGCCCTTCGCCATGTCCGGGGTCAAGGCAGCAGGTTGAATGCGGACAGATGGCGAGGTCGCACCAAGCGGAAATGCTTGAGGTCCAGTGTCGCCACGTTCTTCGCGTTCAACCGTTCGGCCACAGCGATGACTGATGCGTCCACCGATCCGAGCGGCAGGTCGGCGTATTTCAGGATCAGTTCGTGCACCCGCCGTAAGTCGGCGTGCGTCAGTGCCTCCAGTTCGAGTCCGCCATCCAGCAGCGCGGCAATGAACATCGCCTCGGCGTGCGTGCCGCTGCGTTGCTCCAACAGGTAGCAGACCTCGGTCACTACTGGTGCGGGCACGATCAGCGGACCCTCAGCCGTCTCGAGCAGGTCAGCGCATTGCTGGTGTCGATTATCTCGACTGTTTATCGCGGCGACGATCGGCCCGGTGTCCAGGACGATCATTCAGTGCCGCCAAGGCCCTCTCGAACTATTTCGGCCGATCGCTCGGCTAGATCGGGCTCTGCTTCAAGGGTGCCGATGAAGCCCAAGGACCGGCGACGCGGTTTGCTGATGTCGGATGCTTGGTCTGTATGGGCTTCGGCAAGCGCACCGGCGATCTTGCCGAGCTCGGGGTCGTCAGCGACGAGCAACCGCAACCGCCGAACCTGATTGGCCGACAGATGATCCACCAGGCGATGGACCTCTTCGTACTCGTTGTGTGCTGCGGTCATGTCCTGAGTCTACTGAGCAGCTGGTTGAT
The DNA here is from genome assembly GCF_044455225.1 of Nocardia sp. NPDC051321. Taxonomy (NCBI): domain Bacteria; kingdom Bacillati; phylum Actinomycetota; class Actinomycetes; order Mycobacteriales; family Nocardiaceae; genus Nocardia; species Nocardia sp. NPDC051321. The sequence goes on from NZ_JBITEM010000001.1 coordinate 731,546, forward strand.
CCGGATATAGGTGCCGACCAGTTTCAGGACGCCGCCACCGGACAGTTGATTCGGGATCGAACGGAGCCTCGATAGCTTGTCTAGCGCTGCTAGAATTTGGGCATGAGTCCCCAGACCCGCAAGGAACGTGAACGGGCCGAACGCCATCAGCAGATCATCGATACCGCGCGTGAGCTGGCGGAAGCGCGGGGCTGGGAAGCGGTGACGGTGCGCAAGCTGGCCGAGCGGATCGAGTACAGCCAGCCGGTGCTCTACAGCCATTTCGCGGGCAAATCGGCCATCGTGACGGCGGTGGCGCTGCAGGGGATCGTCGATCTGACCTCCGCGATGCGCCGGGGGCACGCCGAGGCGACGAGCCCGGCCGACGCGCTGTACCGCGTCACCCGCGCCTATCTGGATTTCGCGGCCGCCAACCCGGCCCGGTACGAGGCGATGTTCATGATGAACCTCGATCTGGTTTTCGGCCTGGACGCGCCGCAGCCGCTGGTCGACGCCTTCGCCGAGCTGGAGGCCCTGTTCCGTCCGTTCGTCGACGAGGCGGACGTCGGTGCCAGGACCGAGGTGGCCTGGAGTGCGATGCACGGCCTCGCGACCCTCGACCGCGGCGGTCGCCTCCGCCCGGACCTGCGTGAACAACGCCTCGACATCCTCGTCGGCGAATGGCTGGCCGCAGTCGGCGCGGATTCCGCATAGTCCCGCATCGTGGGCGAATCCTGTTCCCGCTCAGCGAATCGAACCTGCGGTGCCAGTCGCCTCCGCCGCCGACCGGCCGAGTCGGGTGTGATCGGACGCGCATTTCGCGAGCGAGCGAGTCCCGATCGGTAGCGTGGGGATATGCCTGATGTTGTGGTCGTCGGTTCTGGGCCGAATGGTCTCGCCGCCGCGGTGATCCTGGCGAAGGCCGGGCTCTCGGTGGAGGTCTATGAGGCCGAATTCGCGGCGGGCGGCGGGTCGCGGACGGCCGAGCTGACGTTGCCCGGATTTCACCACGACGTGTGTGCCGGTGCGCATCCGATGGCGTTGGCCTCCCCGTTCTTCCGCGCGTTCGATCTCGCGGCGCACGGCGTGCAGCTGCTCACGCCGGAGGCGTCCTACGGTCATCCGATGGACGGCGGCACGGCCGGAGTGGCCTGGCGCGATCTGGAGCGAACCGTCGATGGCCTCGGCCGCGACGGTGCCACCTGGCGCTCGCTGTTCGAACCGCTGGTGCGGCACTGGGAGTCGGTTGTCGACCTGGCGATGTCGGATCTGCGCCGCCCGCCGAAGGACCTGCTGACCGCGGTGCGGTTCGGCCTGCGGACGCTCGAGCAGGGATCGCCGTTGTGGAACACCAGGTTTCGCGACGACGTCGCCCCCGCGTTGCTGACCGGCGTCGCCACGCACGCGATCACCCCGCCGCGCCGGGTGCCCGCCGCGGGCGCCGGACTGCTGCTCAGCACGCTGGCCCACGCGGGCGGCTGGGTGATTCCGCGGGGTGGCAGCCAGGCGATCCCCGATGCGCTGATCGCGGAGCTCGAACGCCTCGGCGGCCGGGTGCACACGGGACACCGCGTCGACTCGCTCGGGCAGTTCGACGACGCTCGCGCGGTCGTCCTCGATCTCACGCCCGCGGAATTGATTCGCATCGCGGGTCATCGGCTGCCGGACCGATACGCCAAGCGGCTCAGGCGTTTCCGCTACGGCGGTGCCGCGTGCAAGGTCGATTTCGCGCTGGCCGGCCCGGTGCCGTGGCAGGCAGATGGCCTCGACCGCGCCGGATCGCTGCATCTGATCGGTACCCGTGCCGAGGCGATGACCGCCGAACACGCGGTCGCCGCGGGGCAACACGCGCAGCGGCCCTATGTGCTGTCCATCCAGCCCGGTGTTGTCGATTCGACCAGGGCACCGGCGGGCAAGCACACCTTCTACACCTACGCCCACGTGCCGAACGGTTCGACCCTGGACGTCAGCGAGGCGGTCATCGCCCAGGTCGAGCGCTTCGCTCCTGGCTTCCGCGACCTGATCCTCGCGAAGCACGTCTACACCGCCGCCGAAATGCCCGCGCACAACGCCAATTACATCGGCGGCGACATCTCGGCGGGCGCGATGACCCTGCGCCAGTTCGCCTTCCGTCCCACCCCACGCTGGAACCCTTACGCCACACCACTTCCCGGCGTATATCTGTGCTCCTCGTCGACCCCGCCCGGCCCAGGCGTGCACGGCATGTCCGGCCTGCACGCCGCCCGCCACGTGCTGCGCCAGCGCTTCGACATCACCACCGACCCGCTGGACCTGCTCCGCGGCGCCTAGACGGGCCCGGTGCGGTAGAGGTCGGGTTCGAGGTACATGACGCGTGCGGCGGGAACGGCGGCGCGGACTCGCGCTTCCGCGTCATCGATGGCCTTGGCGAGCTGAGCGACGTCGAGGCCGGGCACCGCGCCGATCTTGGCGGCCACCAAAAGCTCTTCGGGACCGAGGTATTGGGTCTTGAGGTGGATCACGCGGTCGATGCGGTCACCGTCGACCAGGTTCTCCCGGATGAGGCGGTCCTCGGCGGGGGTCGCGCCCTCACCGATGAGCAGGCTCTGCATCTCCACGATCAGCACGACGGCGATGACGCCGAGCAAGGCGCCGATGGCCAGGGTGCCGACACCGTCCCACACCGCGTTGCCGGTGAGCATGGTCAGCCCGACGCCCGCGAAGGCGAACACCAGGCCGATGAGCGCGCCGGTGTCCTCCAGCAGCACCACCGGCAGTTCCGGGCTGCGCGAGTTACGAATGAACCGCCACCAGCTCGCGTCGCCCTTGAGCGGCGCGGACTCCCGCATCGCGGTCCGGAAGCTGTAGGACTCCAGCGCGATCGCGATGAACAGGATGACGATCGCCACGATCGGCGAGCTCAGTTCCTCCGGATGCTGCACCTTGTGCACGCCCTCGTAGAGCGCGTATCCGGAACCAAGGGTGAACAGCACCAGCGCGACGATGAACGAGTAGAAGTAGCGGTTGCGTGCGTACCCGAACGGGTGCAGCGCGTCGGCCTGCTGCGCGGCGCGCTGCTGACCGAGCAGCAGCAGCGCCTGGTTGCCGGTGTCGGCGACCGAGTGCACCGCCTCGGCGAGCATCGACCCGGAACCGGTGATCAGCGCGCCGGCGAACTTCGCAACGGCGATCCCCGCGTTCGCCGACAACGCGGCGAGAATCGCCTTCTTGCCACCACCAGCCGACATGCCCTGGACGTCCTCTCTCCGAATTGCCCGATCCTGGCTAACTTAGCGTGTGCTGGCATCCGAGAGCCCGATGCCCGGCCGATCACCGCGGTCGCGGGAATGCGCGCCGAATCAGAGCTTGCCGACGCAGGCGCAGAAGAGCTGGGCCGCGCCGTCCAGCGCGCGAGCGCGAATGTCGGTGTCGGCGGCCGAGATCCACGCGGCCGCGCCGCGCTCCAGCGTCAGTTCGGACGCGCCTTGCAGCAGCCGCACCGAGCCCGCCGTGCACAGCACGATGCCTGGACCCGCCGCGGTGAGCGGCACCTGGGCCGAGCCAGCGGTGAGGTCGAAGCGGCGCAGCTCGAATTCCGGCGCGGGCGTGCGGTAGCGCACCGATCCGTCGCCCGCCGGTTCCGGCAGCACGACGGGCAGGTTGATCGGCTCGAAGTCGAGCACCCGCAACAGTTCCGGCACGTCGACGTGTTTGGGGGTGAGGCCGCCGCGCAGCACGTTGTCGGAGTTGGCCATGATCTCCACGCCGAGTCCGCGCAGGTAGGCGTGCAGATTGCCGGCCGCGAGGAACAGTCCCTGGCCGGGTTCCAGCGTCAGCCGGTTCAGCAGCAGCGCCGCGAGCACGCCGGCGTCGCCGGGGTAAGCCTCGGCGAGTTCGAGGGTGGTGCGCGCCTCAGGGATGAACTCGCGCTTGCCTTTTCCGGACAGGTACCGCACGCAGCCGTCGAGCACCTCGGGCAGCAGCGTGGCGAGCACGTGCTGGGGCAGCGTGATCCAGGTGGTGAACAGGGTGCGCAGCCCGTCGGAATCCGGTTGCGCGGCAAGCAGGTTGGCGAACGACCCCAGTCCGTCGACCTGCAACGCCCTGAGCAGTTCGACGGTGCGGTGCGGGTCGCGGAAGCCGGCGAGCGCCTCGAACCGATCCAGTGCCACCACCAGTTCCGGCTTGTGGTTGTCGTCGCGGTAGTTGCGCATCGGCGAGTCCAGCGGCACCTTGGTGCGGTTCTCCCGCTCGAAACCGGCGCGCGCCTGCGCGGTGCTCGGGTGCGCCTGCAGCGAGAGCGGCTCCTCGGCGGCCAGGATCTTCAGCAGGAAAGGCAGCTTGCCGTCGAATTCCTGCGCGGCGCGGCCCAATTCGCGCTGCGGATCCTCGGCGACGAAATCGAGCAGCGATCGGGGATCGCCGTCGACCAGGACGTGCGCGGGATCGGCCGGATGCGCGCCGAACCACAGTTCGGCCTCCGGATGCGCGGACGGAACGGGACGGCCGCACAGCTGAGCGAGCGCGGTGCGCGAGCCCCAGGCATACGAGCGCAGCGCACCAACGAGTTCGTGCACTAGTAGCTTCCCCCGAACTGCCCTTGGCTGTCGGTCGCGGTGCCGCGGGTTCCGATCAGCCGTAGGTAGGCGGCGGCCATTTCCAGTCGCACGGCGAGCACGGCGAACTGTTCGAGTTCGCCGCCGGAGCCGGGAGCGGGCTCCTCGGAGCGCGGCGGTACGGGCACCGAGGGGTCGATGAGGCCGGTATGCAGCAGGTCGAGTTCGGCGTTCACCAGGTCGGCGTCGACCAGGCTCGACCCGCCACCGCCGAACACGGCGATCCGGCGGCGCGCGGCCGCTTGGTCGGGGTCGGCGCTGAGCACGAACACCCGGATGCGTTCCACCTGCGCCGGGCCGTCGAGCTCCTCGTCGTGGAACAGCGGATCGAAGCCGGGCGCGGATTCGCCTGCGGCCTCGACCATTCGGGACTTGGCGGCCACCGCCTCGGCCAGATCCACCGCGGTGGCGACTCGGCCCGCCGACTGCAGCAGCACCTCGGCGCCGTGCTCGGCCAGCTCGGCCGCGGCGGGGGAGTCACCCGCCAGTACGACGCCACGCTGATGCATGCGGGAGGCGAGGGTCTTGGCCGGGTTGCGGAAGACCTCGTTGGTCGGCCCGGCCCGCAACGCCTCGGCGTCGAGCACATCGGCCAGCTCGGTGAGGTCGGGCACGAGCGTGCCGCTGCGTTGCGGGTCGACCGCGCGCAGGACGGCGATTCCGGCGGCCAGGAAGCGCAGCAGCCGGTTGTGATCGAGTACCTGGACCCGAGGCGCAAGTACGGCGGCCCGGCCTGCCACGACGGCACGCATCGGTCCCTCGATGGGTGCGGCGACGACCACCTCGGCGCCGCGGCGCAGCGCCCGGTCCACCGAGTCGGTCAGGCGCGGATCGCCCGCGTCGTCACCGGCGACCAGGACAACGTCGAGCGGTCCGACCCAGGGCGGCAGCGCGGTGACGGGCACGACGGGCAGACCCGCACGATCACCGAGCGCGGCGACGAGCAGGCTCGCGGCGCGGGCGGCCCGGCCCGAGCCGGAGACCAGCACCACGCTGCGCGGTCGCAGTCCCTCCAGCCGCGCGAGCGCGGCCTCGCCGACGGCTGCCGCGGTGGCACGGACCTGAGCGCCGCCGGAGGCGGCCGAGCGCAGGGCGCCGCCAGTATCGGCCGCCTCCAGCGAAGCGGCGTCATCCAGATCGAGTACAGGTGTTCCAGCGATCATCGGGCGTCCCACCTCCCCTCATCGCGCTGAGTCGTTTCCGCCCTCGCTCGCTCCCGGGTCAGCTGCCACGCCGGGCCCGAGTCGGGCGAATCCAAGGCCTGTGATTCCACTATTCCAGTCAGGAGCGGACGATGCTCAGAATCTCTGTTACGAGTACGTCTACTTCTTCCGGCGATCTGGCTTCGACGTTCAGCCTGAGCAGCGGTTCGGTATTCGACGCGCGCAGATTGAACCAGGCGTCGTCGGCCAGCTGGATGGTCACGCCGTCCAGCCTATCCACCGAGATCGTCCGATCCCCGAATGCCTCAACCACAGCCATCGTCCGCTCCTTCGCGTCCGGCACTGTGGAATTGATCTCTCCGGAGGCCGCATACGTTTCATATGCCGCCATCAGCTCCGAGACCGGCCGGTCCTTCTCACCGAGTGCGGCAAGCACGTGCAGCGCCGCGAGCATGCCGGAGTCGGCGCCCCAGAAGTCGCGGAAGTAGTAGTGCGCGGAGTGCTCGCCGCCGAACACCGCGCCGGTCGAGGCCATCTGCTGCTTGATGAACGAGTGGCCGACCCTGGTGCGCACCGGGGTGCCGCCGAGCGCGGTGACCAGCTCGGGTACCGCGTGCGAGGTGATCAGGTTGTGGATGATGACCGCGCCGGGCTCCTTGACCAGCTCGCGCTCGGCGACCAGCGCGGTGATGGTGGACGGGGACACCGGGTCGCCCTTCTCGTCGACCACGAAGCAGCGGTCGGCGTCGCCGTCGAAGGCGAGACCGATGTCGGCGCCCGACTTCACCACCAGGTCTTGCAGATCGACCAGATTCTTCGGATCGAGCGGGTTGGCTTCGTGGTTCGGGAACGAGCCGTCCAGCTCGAAGTACAGCGGGACGATGGTCACCTGCGGCAGCGCGTCGAACACGGCGGGCACGGTGTGGCCGCCCATGCCGTTGCCCGCGTCCACCGCGATGGTGAGCGGGCGGACCGCGGACAGATCGACCAGGCCGCGCAGGAAGGTCGCGTAATCGGCGAGCAGGTCGACGCTGGTGGCGGTGCCGTGCGGCCCGTCGTAGCCGGGCACGCCCTCGGCGACCTCGGTCTTGATGGTGGCCAGGCCCGTGTCCTGGCCCACCGGAATGGCTTTGGCGCGGCACATCTTGATGCCGTTGTAGCGGGCCGGGTTGTGGCTCGCGGTGAACATGGCGCCGGGGCAGTTCAGGCTGCCGGAGGCGAAGTACAGCTGATCGGTGGACGCGAGCCCGATGTGCACCACGTCGAGGCCCTGGGCGAGCACACCGTCGGCGAAGGCGTTGGACAGCTCGGGGGAGGAGTCGCGCATGTCGTGTCCGATGACGGCCCGCGTCGCGCCTTCCGCGCGCATCAGCCTGGCGAAGGATGCGCCGATGTCCCTGACGAATTCGGCGTCGATCTGTTCACCGACCACACCGCGAACGTCGTAAGCCTTGATCACCGCGTTTACGAATTCGGCGGAGCGGGCGACTGTCATGGTGACCACCCTAGGGGATGGCGGGCGGCGTAGCCGACGGGGTGGGTTGAGCACAGGGGGTGGCAGGCGGCGTAGCCGACGGGGTGGGTTGAGCACAGCGGATGGCAGGCGGCGTAGGGACGCAAGGGTTTGGGCCGGTGCGCGGTTTTCAGGAAGGCGGGTCCGGAAGTACCCGGAGGTGTCCCCGGCGGCCGGTGCGCGTGGTGCGCTGCGGCGGCGGGGCGTAGTCACGGTAGCCGCGCTGGTCGTGTTCGGGCGGGCGGCGGCGCAGGCCGGCCTCGCGGACCGCTTCGGCGAGCGCGGTCAGGTCGTCGTCATCCGGTGTGCTGGAGGAGAATCCGCCTTCGTGGCGAACCATTTCCCAGCCCTTCGGGGCGGTGATGCGGGAGCCGTGTGTTTCGCAGAGATCCCAGGAGTGTGGTTCGGCGACGGTCGCGAGCGGTCCGACGACGGCGGTCGAGTCCGAGTACACATAGGTGAGCGTCGCGACGGCCGGATTCTTGCAACCTGGACGGCAGCAACGACGCATGGGGATCACGCCGATGAGAGTAACCCTCCCGGCGTGCCGATGTGGATAGACACGCTCAGGAACCGGGCAAAAACTCCCGTCACGCGGCGGCTGCCGGAGACGGGCGAGGGGCCTCGGGCCGTGCGGTGGCACCCGAGGTGGTTTCGGTGCGCGGTCTGCGGGCCGCGCACGCGGTGTCGGTAATCAGTTATCGCCGCTCGCAACAACATTCGTTACCGAGGTGCGCGCGGCTTGGTCTGTCTTTACTCGGGTTCGGGGTCGATGATGTCCGGGTCGACGCCGAGATAGGTGGCGATCTGCTGGACAAGCACCTCGCGCAGCAGGTCGACCAGATCGTCGGGATCGCTGGCGCGCAGCTCGAGTGGCTTGCGGAACAGCACCACCCTGGCGCGGGTCGCCGTGCCGTGCCGGTCGACGCCTGCCGGGATGAGCCGGGACAGCGGCACCGGGCCGTCGGCGACGACTTCGTCCGGCCAGGTGACCGAATCGGGGTGCAGCGGACGGATTTTCGGCACGTCGTCGACCGCGATATCGAGTTTGGTGAGCCGGTCGTGCCAGCGCGTGTCCAGTGGGGCGAACGCCTCGAGCACCAGCCGGTCGAACTTCTGGCCCCTGGTGCGCCAGGCGGGCACCGTGGGCGGCAACATCGGCCCACGTACCCCGCGACCACGGCGGATCACCGACCGCGCGGTCGGTGGACGACGATTCCGGGAACGTGCCATGGGTAAAACCTAGTCAGCCCGCCCGGCGCCCGCGAACCCAGTGCTGCCCGCGTCGGCCGTGTTGCCTGCCGACGGGCTTCGGGCGAGGGGTGGGCGTACCCCCGGAGCTACCCGTGTCTCGCGAGAATCGTTGCCGCCGTGGCGACTTGTCGCGCTTACGGATAACTCGGGGGTCAACCCAAGTCTTTTCTAGCCGATGCCACGCTTGAGGCGGCGGCGCTCCCGTTCGGAGAGGCCACCCCAGATGCCGAAGCGCTCATCGTGGGCGAGTGCGTATTCCAGGCACTCGTCGCGCACCTCGCAGCCCATGCAGATCCGTTTCGCCTCGCGAGTCGAGCCGCCCTTCTCTGGGAAGAACGCCTCCGGATCGGTCTGCGCGCACAGGGCACGCTCTTGCCACTGCTCTTCGATGGATTCGAACATCTCGTCGAAGCCCGTGACGATCAGGCTGAGCCGGGGCGCTGACGCTTCGTCACCCTGGTCAGGTTGAACCATCGGGACTTCGTCACCCCCCTCACGATCGATCCAGCCGTTGTCTGCGCAGACGCCACGTGCTGCGCCTGCTGTGGAATCGGTCGGCGAGACCATCTCGTTGGCCATCGCTCCGCCTCCTCACTGTGTGTTAGCGCAGAATGATTCGATCCGTCGGACCAACACGCTTACCGACGGCCATACCCCGCGACGTTGTCCCGCGGACGTCCCCGAGCTCGTCATCTCGATGCGAACATCTGTTCGAAAAGCCGTTCGCGCCTTGCACTCTCGCGCGAACCCGAAATGACATGACTGTGATTAGACACGCCGGACGTGTCGATGGTCAAGCGGCCGTCGCTATTCCGTTACTATCCGCGAACGTTTTCGAAGATGATCTTGAGTCGGAGTAGGGCAAATGACCAGCAACTATGGCCCGAACATCGCCCGGTCCGACAGCGCATAGGCTGTGCGGATGTGACTTCCCTTCAAGCGGACACCGAACCCGTCGGCGGGCCACGGATTGCCGTCCTGGTCGGGGGTGTCGGCGGCGCCCGCTTCCTCCAGGGCGTCCGGGAACTGCTGCCCGATGCCGATGTCTCCGCGATCGTCAACGTCGGTGACGACGTCTGGATGCATGGCCTCCGAATCTGTCCTGACCTTGATACCTGCATGTACACCCTCGGTGGCGGCATCGATACCGAGCGCGGCTGGGGCAGGCCCGCCGAGACCTGGCACGCCAAGGAAGAGCTGGCGAAGTACAACGCGCAGCCGGACTGGTTCGGTCTCGGTGATCGCGACCTCGCCACCCACCTGGTCCGGAGCGAAATGCTGCGTGCCGGGTACCCGCTGTCCGCGGTGACCGAGGCGCTCTGCAACAGGTGGCAGCCCGGCGTGAAACTGATCCCGGCAACCGACGATCGGTGTGAAACGCATGTGGTTGTGAGCGACCCTGACAACCCTGGCGAACGTCGCGCGATCCATTTTCAGGAGTGGTGGGTTCGCTATCGGGCGAACATCGAGACCCATGGATTCGCCACAATTGGGGCAGAGGATGCCAAACCGGCCCCGAATGTGATCGAGATCATAGAGTCGGCGGATGTGGTCTTGCTCGCTCCCTCGAACCCGGTGGTGAGCATCGGCGCCATCCTCGCGGTGCCCGGTATTCGTGGCGCACTGCGCACGACCGACGCCAAGGTGATCGGAATTTCGGGGGTGATCGACGGAAGACCGCTGCGCGGGATGGCCGACGAGTGTCTGTCGGTGATCGGGGTCGAGACGACCGCCGAGGCGATCGGGCGTTACTACGGGGCCCGCTCGGCCACCGGCATTTTGGATGGTTGGCTTATCCACACCACCGATACCGCGGACGTGCCCGGTGTCGAAGTACGCAGCGTGCCGCTGTTGATGACCGATCCGCCGACCACCGCCGAGATGGTGCGGGAGGCGCTGGACCTCGCGGGAGTGAAGTAATGACCATCGATCACGCGGCAGGCGAGCTGAGCATCCTGCCGATCACGGGGCTGCCGGAGTTCCGTCCCGGCGACGACCTCGCTCAGCACATCGCCGACCGCGCGCCCTGGCTGGCCGATGGGGATGTGCTCGTGGTGACGAGCAAGATCGTCGCAAAGGTCGAGGGGCGCATCGTCGAGGCGCCGCTGGATCCGGAAGAGCGCGACGCGATGCGCCGCGCCCTGGTCGAGCAGGAGGCGGTGCGGGTGCTCGCGCGCAAGGGCCGCACCCTGATCACCGAGAACAAGCTCGGCATCGTGCAGGCCGCGTCCGGCATCGACGGCTCCAATGTCGAACAGGGCGAATTGGTCCTGCTGCCCGCCGATCCCGACGCCAGCGCGAAGGCATTGCGGTCGGCGCTGGCCGAGCGGCTCGGCGTGCGGGTCGCCGTGGTCGTCACCGACACCATGGGCCGGGCCTGGCGCAACGGCCAGACCGACACCGCGATCGGCGCCTCCGGCCTGCGGGTGCTGCACGACTACACGGGCGCGGTGGACGGGCAGGGCAACGAGCTGCACGTCACCCAGGTCGCGATCGCGGACGAGCTGGCCGCCGCGGCCGATCTGGTGAAGGGCAAGCTGGGCGGCGTGCCGGTCGCGGTGGTGCGCGGGCTGCCGATCACCGACGACGGATCCAGCGCGGCGGATCTGTTGCGCGGCGGCGTCGATGACCTGTTCTGGCTCGGCACCGCCGAGGCGATCGACCGGGGCCGCCGCGAGGCGGTGCTGCTGCGCCGCTCGATCCGCCAATTCGCCGATACCCCGGTCGATCCCGAACGGATCCGCGCCGCGGTCGCGGTGGCACTGACCGCACCCGCGCCGCATCACACCCGTCCGGTGCGCTTCGTGTGGCTGCGCAAGCCGGGTCTGCGGGCCGAGCTGTTGGCGGCGATGGCCGAGAAGTGGCGTGCCGATCTCACCGCGGACGGGCTGGCACCCGATCGGGTGGAGCGCCGAATCGCCCGTGGCCGAATCCTTTTCGACGCGCCCGAGGTGATCATCCCGTTCTGTGTGCCGGATGGCGCGCACGCCTATCCGGACGAGCGGCGCCGGGCGAACGAGCGCACCATGTTCACCGTCGCGGTCGGCGCGGCGGTGCAGGGTCTGCTGGTCGCGCTGGCCACCGAGGGGCTCGGCAGCTGCTGGATCGGGTCAACCATCTTCGCGCCGGAGCTCACCCGCGACGTGCTCGGTCTCGATGACGACTGGAATCCGTTGGGCGCCATCGCCATCGGCCATCCGCTCGAGGAGCTCACGCCGCGCTCGGTGGCTGGGGCCGGGTTCGGGCTTGTGGAATTGTGACCGCGGCTTCGCTGCACGCCTCGGCCACGGAACTACTCGAAACCTGGTCTCCCGCCGAGGGCGCCGACCAATCGCTGCGGCAGGCGATGCTCGCGTTCCTCGGCTCGGCCCCGCGCGGCTGCCTGCGCGAGCACGCGCCGGGGCACATCACCGCCTCGGCGGTGGTCTTCTCGCACGACGAGCGCGAGGTGCTGCTGACCCTGCATCCCCGGGTCGGCAGCTGGATCCAGCTCGGCGGCCACTGCGAGGAAAGCGACGACACGGTGGCGGGCGCCGCGCTGCGTGAGGCGATCGAGGAGTCGGGCATCGACGGGTTGCGGCTGGAGCCGGAACTGTATGGGGCCCAGGCGCATCCGATCACCTGCTCGCTCGGCGTGCCGACCAGGCATCTCGATCTGCTGTTCCGGATCACCGCGCCCGCGGGTGCCGTCCCGGTGCGCAGCGCGGAGTCGACCGACCTGCGCTGGTGGCCGGTCGGTGCGCTGCCCGCGAACTCCGACGTGCTGCTGCGGTAACCCCCCTCAACAACCAACACCCCGGCCCGACTCGCTCCGACCGGGGTGTTTGCGTTCGCGTCACCAGTATGGCTTTACAAATCAGCTGATTTGTCTAGACAAACGACAAATCGAGTTCTATCGTCCATTTCAGAGGTAACGCATGTCACTCGTGACGTGCCGCTTTTGGATTGGAGACAACGATGTCGACAGAGGCCGACACGTCCGCGCAGCCGGCGACCACCCCGGACTGGCGCGATCGCAAGCGCTACATGTGGCTGTGGGGGTTGTTCGCCCCCACCGGCCTTTTCCTGATCGGGATTCCACTGATCCTGGCGCTCAACGCAATTGGCTGGAGTCACCTTGCCCAGGTGCCGTTCTGGCTCGGGCCGATTCTGGTGTACATCCTGATTCCGTTGGCGGACATATTCTTTGGTCCCGACGGTGACAACCCGCCGGATGAGGTGATGGAGTACCTGGAGCACGACAAGTACTACCGATATCTCACCTATCTGTATTTGCCGTTCCAGTACGCGTCGCTGATCATGGCCTGCTATTTGATCACCGCCGACCAGGTGAGCTGGCTCGGCTTCGACAATGGCCTGCACCTGGTCGACAAGATCGGCTTGGCGATCACGGTCGGCATGCTCGGCGGCATCGGCATCAATACCGCACATGAATTGGGGCACAAGAAGGTTCAGCTCGAGCGCTGGTTGTCCAGGATCGCGCTGGCCCAATCGTGCTACGGGCATTTCTATATCGAGCACAATCGCGGCCATCACGTGCGCGTCGCGACGCCGGAAGATCCGGCGAGTTCCCGTGTCGGCGAAAGCTTCTGGGCCTTCTGGCCGCGCACCGTATGGGGCAGCCTGACGTCCTCGTTGCGGTTGGAGAAGGCTCGCCTCGCGCGGCTCGACAAGAAGCCGTGGAGCCTGCGGAACGAGGTGCTGAGCGCATGGCTGATGTCGGCGCTGCTGTACGTGGTCCTGGTCGCGGTGTTCGGCATCGCCCTGCTGCCCTACCTGGTGCTGCAGGCGGTGGTCGGGTTCAGCCTGCTCGAGGCGGTCAACTACCTGGAGCACTACGGCCTTGTCCGGCAACGCACTTCGTCGGGCCGGTACGAGCGGCCCGCGCCGGTGCACAGCTGGAACAGTGACCACATCGTGACCAATATCTTCCTGTACCACCTGCAGCGGCACAGCGACCATCACGCCTACCCGACCCGGCGTTACCAGACGCTGCGCAGCTGGGACGGTGCGCCGAACCTGCCGAGCGGCTACGCCAGCATGATCCTGCTGGCCTATTTCCCGCCGCTGTGGCGCCGGGTGATGGACAAGCGGGTGCTCGCGCACTATCACGGGGACATCACGCGCGCGAACATCCACCCGGCGAAGCGGGACAAGATCATTGCCCGCTACCAAGGCGGTGCCGCGACCGGCGAGGTGCGGGCATGACGCGTTTTCGCTGCCCCGTCTGTGATTACGTTTACGACGAGGCGAAAGGTGCGCCGCACGAAGGATTTCCCCCGGGAACCTCCTGGGCAAAAATTCCCGATGACTGGTGCTGCCCGGACTGCGGTGTCCGGGAAAAGATCGACTTCGAACCGATGGGAGCTGTTAAGTGACAGATTACAAACTCTTTCAGTGCATTCAATGTGGCTTCGAATACGACGAGGCCAAGGGCTGGCCGGAAGACGGGATCGTCGCGGGAACGCGCTGGGACGATATCCCCGACGACTGGACCTGTCCGGACTGTGGCGCGGCCAAGGCCGACTTCTTCATGGTCGAAATCGAACGGTCGTGAGGTTTTGACTGCGGGAACCGCCCGTGACAGTGTCGCCGGTATGCCGCGCTCCGGAACCCGCATCCCCTATCAGGAGGCGGCGCGTGAACTCTTGCGCGCCTCGGTCCTCGGGGCGATGCGCGAACTACTCACCGAACGGGACTGGTCCAAGATCACCCTCGGTGATGTGGCGGCCAAGGCCGGGGTGAGCAGGCAGACGCTCTACAACGAGTTCGGTTCCCGCAGTGGCCTCGCGCAGTCGTACGCGCTGCGCCTAGCCGACGATCTGGTCGATCATGTGGACGCGGCGATCACCGGCAATGTCGGTGATGTGCGCGCGGCGTTCCGTGAGGGAATGACCAATTTCTTTGTTGACGCCGCGTCCGATCCGCTGGTGCAATCACTGCTCGCCGGCGAGGTGAAATTGGATCTGCTGCGGCTCATCACCCTTGATGCTGGGCCGTTGCTCGCCCAAGCGACCGGCCGCCTGTCCCTGGCTTTCCAGCACAGCTGGGTGGCGGCCACCGCAGCCGAATCGGAGATCATCGCGCACGCGCTCGTTCGCATCGCGATGAGCTACATCCCGACGCCGCCGGGTCCCGGACAGGACGCGCCGGGAGAGTTGAGTGCGTTGCTGAGTCCGTACGTCGAGGCGATTCTGGCGGCCCGGATCGATCACTGATCGAACCCTGAAGAACCCCAGTCTGTTTGCACTAAGTAAGCCAGGACTTCAAGCGTCTGTGAGCCCGCTTAAAAACCAACTGCCATGGATGTAACCCTCATCACGTTTCGGCCGTCAAGTTCTGCGAAATGGCCGTACAGTCTGGAACTATTCTCGTACATCGGAGTTAGGGTTCCTATTTAGCGGGGCAAACGTGCAAACGGTTGGCAAACCGGCGGTATCTACTGATCCCAAACGTCACTTATGGGTTTTCGGCTTGATCGCTCCACTGAGCGCACTCTTGCCCTCGCAACTCGTGTTGCAAACGGGCGCAAAGGTGTTCTGGTGGATCGGTCCAATCATCGTGTTGATCGTCATCCCGGTCCTGGACTGGGTTGTCGGCGAGGACGGCACCAACCCGCGCGATGAGGATTACGAGTTGCTGAGCAACGACCGGTACTACCGGTGGTGCACTTATCTTTTCCTTCCTGTTCAACTGATCGGCCTGTTGATCGCCTGCGCCATGTGGGCCGGTCACGAGCTGAGCATCGTCGACAAGCTAGGCCTGGCAGCCACACTCGGCTTCGTCAGCGGCATCGGCATCAACGCCGCGCACGAGCTCGGCCACCGGGTCGAGCACGCGGAGCGCTGGCTGGCCAAGGTCGCGCTGGCGCAGTCGTTCTATGGTCATTTCTTCGTAGAGCACAACCGGGGCCATCACGTGCGGGTGGCGACTCCCGAGGACCCGGCCAGCGGGCGGCTCGGCGAGACGCTGTGGGAGTTCCTGCCGCGCAGCGTGTTCGGCAGCTTCCGCTCGGCCATCGAGCTGGAGCGGGTGCGGCTGCAGCGAAAAGGCCTGCGCTGGTTCAGCGTGCACAATCACATCCTGCAGGCGTGGTCGATGAGCGTGGTGCTGTTCGGCACCATGTGCGCGATCTTCGGTATCGGCATCCTGCCGTGGCTGTTCTTGCAGGCCGCGATCGGCGCGTCGCTGCTGGAGACGGTGAACTTCATCGAGCATTACGGCTTGCTGCGGGCCAAGCGCCCGAACGGGAACTACGCACGCTGCTCGCCGCGCGACAGCTGGAACAGCGATCGGTTGGTCACCAACATCTTCCTGTTCCATCTGCAGCGGCACAGCGACCATCACGCCAATCCCGGCCGCAGGTATCAGACGCTGCGCAGTTCGATGCAGGCACCGCAGCTGCCCGCCGGGTACGCGACGATGATTCTGTTCGCGATCGTGCCGCCGGTGTGGCGGGCGATCATGGACCATCGGGTACTCGAGCACTACGACGGCGACGTCACCAAGGCGAATATCCATCCGCGCAAGCGCCGTCGCCTGCTGGAGCAGTACGGGACCGTCGCGACGCTGCGTGCCGCGGCCCAGGCAGGTTCGGCCCCGGCACCGCGGGATTCGGCGGAGTCCGAGGTGCGGGAGTCCGGCGCCGCGTAGTCGTCCGGCTGCCCCGGCTCAGTGGTGGTAGGCGGGAGGCAGGGGTAACCCTTTCTCCCGCAATGCTTCCCGCGCGCGGTCGGGGTAGTCGGTGATCACGCCGTCCACGCCGGTGTCGAGCTGCGCGGCGATGGTGGCCTTGTCGTTCACCGTCCACGGGATCACCCGCAGGTCGAGCCCGTGCGCGCGCTCGACGTAGGCCTTGTCCGCCACCAGGGCGAAGCCTGGTTCGCCCACCTTCTTGCCGGAGGGCACCGAATAACCCGGCGAGGCGGCATTGGCGCCGAGCGCCCGCACCGCGCCGAGCGGATCGCCTGCGAAGTCCTCGTAGCGGATCGGGCCGAGCCACTTCGAGCCGGCCACGAAGGTGGTGTCGTCATAGAGCGCCACCAGCGGGATCGCCGGATTCGCCTTGCGCACCAGCGGAAGTGAACGCCAGTCGAAGCTCTGGACGTCGACGTTGCCGGTCTCGCCCGCCGCGGCGACCGTGCTCAGAATGACATCGACGAACTCCTGCGGCGCCGCCGACTGCTCGGGATGCTCGGCCTCCACCTTCGTCTCGATGTTGTAGCGCAGGTGCGCGCCACGGTAGGTCTTCACCAGATCGAACAGGGCGGGCAGCGTGGCTATCTTGTTGCCGGGCACCGCCTGCTGGCCGGGGAAGTCGGTGAGGGTCTTGCCACAGTCCAGTGTTTGGGTCTGCGCGTAGGTCAGGTCGTGCACCAGCTTGCCGACGTAGGGGAACTGCGGATCGGCAGGCACCACCGGCGCGGTGTCCGCGCACTTGGTCGCGAGCACCGTCGGGTCGTGCCAGATCATCGGCATTTTGTCCGCGGTGAGCACGATGTCCAATTCCAGCGTGCTCACGCCGAGCTCGATCGCCTTGGCAAAGCCGGGCAGCGACTCCTCGGCGGTGAGACCGCGGCCGCCGCGGTGCGCCTGCAGCTCCACCGTTCGCGGTGGGGTAGCCGGTGACGAGTCGGATCGGCTGTCGCAGGCGGCGCTCACCCCGAGGACGAGGGACCCGGCGACGGCGGTCGTGACTATGGCGCGGAGGTTCGGCATCGCGCCAAGCTAGCAAGGGTGAGTACGGTGTACCCATCCGCCGCGCCAGCGATTAACCTTGCGTGTTGGTACCGACATTCCAGGAGAGGCAGACAGAGGCTATGACGACCTCAGAACTTCCCGCCCGAACTGAACTCACCGCCGATGTCCGTAATGGCATCGACTTCAAGGTGGCAGATCTGGCGTTGGCCGAATTCGGCCGCAAGGAGATCCGGCTCGCTGAGCACGAGATGCCCGGCCTGATGGCGCTACGCCGCGAATACGCCGATGTGCTGCCGCTACAGGGCGCGCGCATCTCCGGCTCGCTGCACATGACCGTGCAGACCGCGGTGCTGATCGAGACGCTGGTCGCGCTCGGCGCCGAGGTTCGCTGGGCCTCCTGCAACATTTTCTCCACCCAGGACCATGCGGCGGCCGCCATCGTGATCGGCCCGCACGGCACCATCGACGAGCCAAAGGGTGTCCCGGTCTTCGCCTGGAAGGGCGAGACCCTGGAGGAGTACTGGTGGGCCGCCGAGCAGATGCTCACCTGGCCGAACGAGCCGGCCAACATGATCCTCGACGACGGCGGTGACGCCACCATGCTGGTGCTGCGCGGCGCGCAGTTCGAGAAGGCGGGCGTGGTGCCGCCTGCGGACGAGAGCCACTCGGCCGAGTACAAGGTGTTCCTGAACCTGCTGCGCGAGCGCTTCGAGTCCGACAAGGGTAAGTGGAGCGCCATCGCCGATTCGGTGCAGGGCGTCACCGAGGAGACCACCACCGGCGTGCTGCGGCTGTACCAGTTCGCCGCCGCCGGCGAGCTGGTGTTCCCGGCGATCAACGTCAACGACTCGGTCACCAAATCCAAGTTCGACAACAAGTACGGCACCCGCCACTCGCTGATCGACGGCATCAACCGCGGCACCGATGTGCTCATCGGCGGCAAGAAGGTGCTGATCTGTGGCTACGGCGACGTCGGCAAGGGTTGTGCGGAATCGCTTGCCGGACAGGGCGCCCGGGTGCAGGTCACCGAGATCGACCCGATCAACGCGCTGCAGGCGCTGATGGACGGCTACGACGTGGTCACCGTGGAGAGCGCGATCGGCGACGCCGACATCGTGATCACCTCCACCGGCAACAAGGACATCATCACCCTCGATCACATGAAGGCGATGAAGGATCACTCGATCCTCGGCAACATCGGTCACTTCGATAACGAGATCGACATGGCCGGCCTTGAGCGCTCCGGCGCGACCCGGATCAACATCAAGCCGCAGGTCGACGAGTGGACGTTCAAGGAGTCCGGCAAGTCGATCATTGTGCTGTCCGAGGGCCGCCTGCTGAACCTGGGCAACGCCACCGGCCACCCGTCGTTCGTGATGTCCAACAGCTTCTCCAACCAGGTGATCGCGCAGATCGAACTGTGGACCAAGCCGGACGAATACGACAACGAGGTCTACCGGCTGCCCAAGCACCTCGATGAGAAGGTCGCCAAGATCCACGTCGAGGCGCTCGGCGGCGAACTGACCAAGCTCACCAAGGATCAGGCCGAGTACATCGGCGTCGATGTCGACGGCCCGTACAAGCCGGAGCACTACCGCTACTGAAACAGCTGCCCTGCCGGTCCTTCCGGACCGGCAGGGCAGGTTCGACGCTGATCGGCCGACGTCAGATCTGGCAGGTCGGACTCGGGTGCAGCAGCCAGCAAAGGACCGAGCCGGGGCCGGCCGACCCGCTCGTGCCCGAACCGCTATCGGCGACAGCGGCGGTGGGCGAGTCGCCGGCCACCGGCGATGCGGCGGACCCGAGGCCGAGTGGCGCCGCCGCGGCGGTACCGCCGCCGAGGACGAGTGCCGCGCCGATTCCGACGGCGGCCAGGGTCATGCGGATCGAACTGCGTGACAGGACGGACGAGCTCATGGTTCTCCAGATGGATCGTGTTCAACTGAGGTAGACGGTGCGTGAGTCGCGATCCCACGCGAAAACGTTACCTGGCAGGCGAACCCGCGCACCGGCACTCGGCGTCCAGCCACTAACCTGCTGCGCATGGGTGCATTGGTTGCGGTGGAGGGCCTCGACGGGGCTGGGAAACGCACACTGATCGATGCGATCGTCGGTGATCTACAGGCGCGCGGGGTGCGCGTGCGGACAATGGCATTTCCACGCTATGGGCAATCCGTGCACGCCGACTTGGCGGCCGAGGCTTTGCGCGGCGGACACGGCGATCTGGCCGAGTCGATCAACGGGATGGCGCTGATGTTCGCCCTCGATCGAGCGGAAGCGAGAGGCGAGCTGTCGAAGCTGCTGGCCGACAATGACATCGTGCTGCTCGACCGGTATGTCGCGTCCAATGCGGCATATTCGGCGGCCCGGTCGGCGCAGTCGGGCGACGGCGAATTCGTGCACTGGGTAGGGGAATTGGAGTTCGGGCGATTTGAATTGCCGGTGCCCGCACTGCAGGTGCTGCTCGACGTGCCGACCGAGGTCGCGGCCGAGCGGGCGCGCAGGCGCGGCGAACTCGACGACAGCAGGGCGCTCGACGCGTATGAACGCGATGGCGGGCTGCAGCACCGTACCGGCGCGGTGTACCGTGAGCTCGCTCAACGGAACTGGTATGGGCCGTGGTGGATATTCCGATCCGGTGACGATCCAGCCACGCTGGCTGCGCGATTGGCCGATTTGATTACCCATTAGGGTTAGATGTGCGGCGGGTTCACACCAGTGTTGGCGTGGCAGCCCGATCCTGGCCTGGGAGATGACAACATAGTAATTATGAAGCCGAAGATTCTGGTCGTCGACGACGATATGGCACTCGCAGAGATGCTCACGATCGTCCTGCGCGGGGAAGGGTTCGACCCGCACGTGGTCGGCGACGGCACACAGGCCCTGGCGGCGGTTCGCGAGATCCGCCCAGACCTGGTGTTGCTGGACCTGATGCTGCCCGGCATGAACGGCATCGATGTATGCCGCGTGCTGCGGGCCGATTCCGGAGTACCGATCGTGATGCTCACCGCGAAGACCGACACGGTCGACGTGGTGCTCGGACTCGAGTCCGGTGCTGACGATTACATCGTCAAACCGTTCAAGCCGAAGGAACTCGTCGCCAGGGTGCGCGCTCGATTGCGCCGCACCG
Source organism: Nocardia sp. NPDC051321 (assembly GCF_044455225.1). Lineage (NCBI taxonomy): Bacteria > Bacillati > Actinomycetota > Actinomycetes > Mycobacteriales > Nocardiaceae > Nocardia > Nocardia sp. NPDC051321. Next base: position 751,880 of record NZ_JBITEM010000001.1, read on the forward strand.
AGGACGAGCCCGCCGAGCTGTTGTCCATCGCCGACATCGTGATCGATGTGCCCGCGCACAAGGTGACCCGTGGCGGTGCGCAGATCTCGCTGACGCCGCTCGAGTTCGATCTGCTTGTCGCGCTTGCCCGCAAGCCGCGTCAGGTGTTCACCCGCGAGGTGCTGCTGGAACAGGTGTGGGGCTACCGGCATGCCGCCGATACCCGCCTGGTGAATGTGCACGTGCAGCGGCTGCGCGCCAAGGTCGAGAAGGATCCCGAGAATCCGGAGATCGTGTTGACCGTTCGCGGTGTCGGTTACAAGGCCGGACCGCCGTGATCGGTCGCGTTTCGCGAATCGTGGCAGCGTTCGTGCGGACGGAGGCATCGAGCGCCGACGAGGCGCGGCAGTGAGCGATCGCTCCAGAAACCAACTGGAGCGGCGACTGGCCGCGGTGGGAGTCCGGTTCACCGAACTGGGCACCGCGCTCGGTCACCTCTGGCAGCGATCGCTGCAACTGCGCGTCGCGGTCTCGACGATCACCCTGTCGCTGATCGTGATCACGATCCTCGGCGTGGTGCTGACCGACCAGATCACCAACCGGATGTTGGACACCAAGATCAACGCGGCGGTCGAGGAGATGGGCCGCGCGCGTAACGCGGTGCACCAGCAGCTGGTCGGCACGCACGACACCGGCGCCCAGCTGAAAGAGGCGCGCAACGCGTTGTCCAGCGACGGCAGCCCGCAGACCGGTGTCGCGGGCAGCTACGACGTGGCGCTGGTGATGATGAGCAGCGGCCAGCAGGAGGTCAACGCGGGCCCGATCCAGGACGTGCCCAACGAGCTGCGCAACTTCGTGCGGCGCGGACAGGTCAGCCGTCAGTTCACCACCGTCTCGGACTCGAGCGGGTATCACGGGCCTGCGTTGATCATCGGCAGCCCGAGCACCGAGGTGCCCACGCTGGAGATCTACCTCATCTTCCCGCTGGCCAGCGAGGCGCGCAGCCTGTCGCTGATGCGCGGCACCATGCTGATCGGCGGCATCGTGCTGCTCGTCTTGCTTGCCGCGATCACCGCGTTGGTGACCAGACAGGTGGTGCTGCCGATTCGTTCGGCGGCGCGGATCGCCGGTCGCTTCGCCGATGGCAGGCTCAAGGAACGCATGCTGGTGCGCGGCGAGGACGACATGGCCCGGCTGGCGCAGGCGTTCAACGAGATGGCCGAGAGCCTGTCCAACCAGATCACCCAGCTGGAAGAATTCGGAAACCTGCAGCGCCGCTTCACCTCTGACGTCAGCCACGAGCTGCGCACCCCGTTGACCACGGTGCGAATGGCCGCGGACCTGATCCACGGCAGCAGTGACGATCTGGATCCGGCGCTGGCCCGCAGCGCGGAGCTGCTGGTCAACGAGCTGGACCGGTTCGAGGGACTGCTCAACGATCTGCTCGAGATCAGCCGCCACGACGCGGGCGTCGCCGAGCTGCAGATCGAATCGCTGGACGTGCGGATGTGCGCGCGGGCGGCCATCTCGACGGTGCGCCACCTGGCCAAGGACGCAGGCGTCGAGGTCGTGATGGATCTGCCGGAGGAGCCGTTGGTCGCCGAGGTCGATCCGCGCCGGGTCGAGCGGGTGCTGCGGAATCTGCTCGCGAACGCGATCGATCACAGCGAGGGCAAGCCGGTGCTGATCAGGATGCGCGGCGACAGCGACGCCAACGCGGTCTCGGTGGTGGTGCGCGACCAGGGCATCGGCCTGCGGCCCGGCGAGGAGAAGCTGGTCTTCAACCGGTTCTGGCGATCGGATCCGTCCCGGATGCGCCGTTCCGGCGGCACCGGTCTCGGGCTGTCGATCAGCGTCGAGGACGCGAATCTGCACGAAGGCAGGCTCGAAGCCTGGGGCGAGGTCGGGATCGGCGCGAGCTTCCGGCTGACGCTGCCGCTGGTGCGCGGCAAGAAGCTCGGCGCGAGCCCGCTCTCCCTGGAGCCGGTGCGCAAGCAGGCGGCCGGGCGACAGGTCGAACTGGAGATCGTGCCGAATTCGGCTGAGCCGGAGCCGGATACGACGCCGGGCGATAGTGCGGCCGCGCCGGTCACCGGGAACGGATCGGCGCCCGTCGCACCAGCGCAGCCGGGTGCCGACGCGGTGACCGAATCCGGGGACGTACCGTCATGAGTTGGCGTTACCCGCCCGGCTCAGGCTATCCGAAGCGCGCCCGCGGCGGCGGTTGCGGGGAAGGGGTTTGATGAGCATGCGTGTCGGTGCTGCGAAAGTGCGGCGGCTGTTCGCGTTCGCCGCGGCGGCCCTTGCCGCGTTGATCGTGCTCCCCGGGTGCGCGAGCCTGCCGGAATCCTCGGCGCCGCAGGCGCTCGGCACCATCAACCGCGAGCCGACCTCGGAGGGGCCACCGGCCCCCATCCAGGGACGCGACCCCGATCTGCTGCTGCGTGACTTTCTGCTGGCCACCGCCGACCCCACCAATCGGCATCTGGCGGCCCGTCAGTACATGACCCCGTCGGCCGCGGCGCAGTGGGACGACGCCGCGGGCACCACCATCGTGGAGAAGCCGGATACCTTGCGCGAGTCGCGAACTGGCGACAAGGCGACGTATCGCATCCGCGCGCGCAAGGTCGCCGACTTGGAAAGCAACGGCGCGTACCGCGCCTCGGCGGATCCGCCGCTGGAGAACAAGATCGAGATGACCAAGGTCAACGACGAGTGGCGCATCGACGAACTGCCCGACGGTGTGGTGATGGATGCCATCGCGTTCGGCAAGATGTACCGGCGCTACGTGCTCTACTTCGTCGATCCGACCAGCAGCGTCGTGGTGCCCGACCTGCGCTGGGCCGCCGTGCCCAAGGCGCAGGCGACCCAGCGGCTGCTCGGCATGCTCGGCGAGGGCACCCAACCCGCGCTCGCCCCGGTGCTGCGCAACGAGCTGGCCGCGCCGATCACCTTGCGCGGCCCCATCACCAAGGCCAACGGCGATCCGGACGAGGTCGGCGTCGGGCTCGGCGGCGTGAAGATCGACTTCGCCGGCGCCTCGGCGCTCAATCCGCACGATCGTGAGCTACTCGCCGCGCAGGTGGTGCTCACCCTCGCGGGCGCGGACGTGCAGGGCCCCTACATGCTGCTGGCCGACGGCAAACCGTTCGACGACCGGTTCACCGGCAGCGGCTGGTCGATTACCGACGTCCAGCAGTACAGCCAGCCGACGCTGGGCAACAGTCAGATCGGGCTGCACGCGCTGCGCGGCGGCGCGCTGGTGCAGGTTCCGGAGAACAACGCCCCGATCGTGCCCGCACCCGGCTACTTCGGCACCGTGAACAACCTGCTGTCCGCCGCGCTTTCGCCGGACAGTCAGCTGGTCGCCGGTGTCGCGGATACCGGACGGCCCGCGGAGCCGCCGCGCACGCTGATGATCGGCACCTACGGCGGCAATGCGATTCCGGTGGAAACGGGTACCACCATCACCCGGCCGTCCTGGAACATCGACGGCACCGCCGCGTGGGCCGTCATCGATGGCGAGCGGGTGATCCGCGCGGTCAACGACCGAACCACCAACACCGTCTCGATACAGGACGTGGACACCTCCGCGCTCACCTCGGCGGGACCGGGATCGACCTTCCACGGGCCCATCACCGAGCTGCGGATCTCCCGTACCGGCGTGCGGGCCGCATTGATCGCCGACGGCAAAGTCTATGTCGCGGTGGTCATTCCGAAGCCGGGCGGCGGCTTCGCGCTGGCCTCACCGTTGCCCGTCGGCGTCAATTCGAGTGCGGCGGCCGTGTCGTTGTCGTGGTTCGGTAGCGACCGGTTGATCATTTCCAGGGAGGGCAATGTCGATCCGGTCGGCACCGTGTCGATCGACGGGTCGCAGCCGATCCCGCAGACCAGCCGGAACCTGACGGCACCCGTGCGGCAGGTCAGTGCCACTCCGGAACACCAGTACGCCGCGGATTCTCGGGCCGTGCTGGAGCTGACCAGCAACCCGGATGGTGGCGAGCCGTACTGGCGTGAGGTACCTGGGCTCGGCGCGAACGCCGTCCCGGTGCTGCCGAGCTGAGCGCTTTCCGGTAAATGGTTCCGCGGCAACGGGATCAGCGATGTGCCGGGCCGGGCATCGAGACGTTGTCGGTGGGTGCGCGCACACTCGGGCGATGCGGACCCTGCTTGATCTGATCCTGCCCGCCTCGTGTGCGGGCTGTCGCGCCGTTGGCGTCGGCTGGTGCGCCGAATGCGCGGCGGCGCTGGCGGGTCCGCCGACGCGGGTATGGCCGAGGACCGAGCCCGGGGTGCCGTGCTGGGCGCTCGGCCCGTATGCGGGGCCGGGGCGCCGGGCGGTGCTCGCGGCCAAAGAGCAGGGGCGCCGGGATCTGGCCGAGCCGCTCGGGCTGGCGCTCGCCGGCGGTCTCGCCCGCTTGCGGGCCGGCGACCGGCCGCTGCTGCTGGTGCCCGCGCCGAGCCGGACGGTCGCGGCGCGCAGGCGGGGCGGGGATCCGGTGCTGCGCATGACTCAGGTAGCCACGAGTTGGCTGCCCGATAGCCAAATGGTATCTCTGCTGCGAGTGTGGTGGGGTGTGCGTGATTCGGTGGGCTTGACACCCGGTGAGCGGGTTCACAATCTCGGCGGTCGTGTCACCACACTACCCGGCCGCCCGGCCACGCCGGAGATGCCGGAAAACGCCGAGGTAGTGCTGGTCGACGACGTGCTGACAACCGGTGCGACGGCCGGTGCGTCGGTGCGCGCGCTGACTCGAATCGGCCTCCGGCCACACGCCGTACTGGTTATCTGTGCTGCTTGACTCCGGGAAATTTGCGTGAACACTGGCGCACTCCCCGATGTCGTACTAGCGTCGCGAACACACACCCGAACCGGGAGTTTGGAGGTGGCGCCTCGGACAACATGTGCCGAGAGATCGTCGATCGGCACGGCTCATTCCCGCCGCACGCACGTTCGTTTGTGCGGCCATATTCGGGAGGTACGCGTGACGACTTCTTCACGACCTTCAGTGCAAGACGCCGATCCTTCGGTGTTGGATGACAGCACCTTGGACGTGACCGAACAATCCCTTGCCGACCAAGCCAAGACGCCCCGCGCGGACGTCGTGGTCAAGGGTCGCAATGTCGAAGTTCCGGATCACTATCGAATCTATGTCGCGGAGAAACTCTCCAGGCTCGAACGCTTCGATCCGTCCATTTTCATCTTCGACGTCGAACTGTTCCACGAGCGAAATCGACGGCAGCGCAAGAGTTGTCAGCGGGTGGAGATCACCGCGCGTGGCAAGGGCCCGATCGTACGGGCCGAGGCATGTGCCGACAGTTTCTACGCCGCGCTCGAGTCGGTGACGGCGAAGCTGGAGAGCCGCCTGCGCCGCACCAAGGATCGCCGCAAGGTGCACTACGGGGACAAGACCCCCGTCTCCGTCGCCCAGGCGACCGCCGACCTGGTGGACGAGAGCCTGTTCGCCCAGCCGAACGGAAACGGCTCCACCACCGCGCACGACCACCCCGACGGCGACGCCCGCCGCCGCTCCGACGGGATGCCGGAAAACTCGGAATACGCGGCCGGGCCCGGCCATATCGTTCGCACCAAGGTGCACACCGCGACCCCGATGTCCGTCGACGACGCCCTCTACCAGATGGAACTCGTCGGCCATGACTTCTTCCTCTTCCAAGACCGCGAGACCGACCGACCGTCGGTTGTCTATCGCAGGCACGCCTTCGACTACGGCCTGATCCGGCTCGCATAGTCCAAAGGCTTCACCAATCCGCCGCTCCGGGCAGTCAGCGCTCGAGTTGGGTGCCCGGAGACCCGCTCTGGTCGAAGTGATCAGCCGTCTAGGCTAGGCTTCGCCACGAAATCCGTCATATCCGTTGTCGCGGTGCGGATTTCGCGGCTGCGCCAGATCCGTGCGAGGTCGAGCAGGCGACGTATGTCCGAGTCGATATCGCTCGACGGCGCGCCGAAACGATCGGCCTCGCGCGGGGCGGTGGCCGGTGCGGCACCGTCGCGCCTGGCCGCGATGGCCTGCCGCAGCTGCCTGGCGTAGCGCGTGCTACTCGGCGGGCCGAGCTCCGTCGCCTTGTCGGTGGGTAGGTACCGGTGCAACTGCATCAGTGCGTCGCGGATCTCCACCGTCATGCGGAGCAAGCGTGCGTCCGGCGGGGTCGAATCTGTTGTGGGAAGCACGATTTCGGGTACCGCCGCGGTGAGATCGCGCCACAGCGGCCGCAGTCGGCGGCAGTACCGCCCGGCCCGGTTCCAGCCGGTGCGCGCCGACAACAGCTCGATCAGCGGGACGGCCAGCATCGCGGCCAGCACGAACACCGTGCCGAAATTAGGTGCGGCCCAACGAGTCAGCCCCGGGTCGTCGGCTTGCCAATGGCCGGTGTGCCTGGCGATCGAACTGGCCAGACTCGCGCTCGCGATGAACGGCGTCGCCAGCAGGGCGGTGAAGACGACGCGCTCGTACCGCGTGACCTCGCCGCCGCGCAGCTCGCGCAGGCCGGCCCGCCAGACCAGCGTGCCCACCGCGATCAGCGGAATCCACATCACCGCCGACACCACGAACTCCTGCCAGCTGCTGTCCTGCCCGAGCAGCGTCCCGGCCCGCCGGTAAGGCGTGCCGATGATCAGGATCAGTAGCACGGACGCGGCGGCGGCCAGGTCGAAGAAGCGCTGGCGGCGCGCGGCCAGCCGCGGGGCGGCGTCGGCCCACAGCAGCGCGGCGCCGAACAGGCTCGCGATGCCGAGCATGGTCGCGCCCATCGACAGCTGGTGCAGCAGGCTGCCGAAGCGCGGCGCGATGCCCCGCTCGAGCAGTATCAGCGACAGCGCGGTCCAGGCCAGGGCGCGGTTGAGCAGGCGGTCGATCGCGGTGCCGTTGAGCAGCACGCGGCGCCCGAGGAACACGGCGACGACGAAGATGATCACCGGCACCGCGAACACCGGGGGGACCGGCGAGCTCACCGACGGCGGTCGCGGAAGAATGTCCGGTGCAGCAACGAGTCTCGGCGTGGTGGGCGCATGGCGTGCAACATGACCATGTCGGCGAAGGTCTCGGCATCGCGTTCGCGGGTGGTGCCGTAGTCGGTGCGGCCGAGCACGTGCGCGATGGATTCCGGCGAGATCGACGGCAGCAGTTCGGCGACCGCGGCCACCGTGGGTGTGCTCGGCGCGGGCTCGCCGTCGGCCGGCCGCTCCGGGCCGTGGCCGAGCAGCATGTGGCCGAGCTCGTGCACGATGATGTGCTCGGCGTGCCACTCGGTGGTGTCCGCGCCATGGACGATGACATCGCTGTCCTGCTTGGCGATCCACAGTCCGCTGCCGGTGCCGCATCCGGTGCCCGCGAGCAGCGCGGTATCGATCGGCAGCAGGCTGATGCTGCGGCCGCGATACTGCGCGACATCGTCGAGATAGCTCGACAGATCCCACGGGTGCGGAATCGGTACGTCTCGGGTCAGGTTCCGGAACCGGGCCTGCATGGCCATGCGATCGTTCTCCTACAGCAAGCTCGTTGCCCCCAGTAGGTAGCGATATTACCGACTCGGCGGTACGGGCCGATCCGTGCTCTCGATGATCCTGGCGAGAATCGACTGGTCCACGTTGGAACCGCGCAGCGCGATGCTGGAGACATTGGCGTCGCGCATGGTCGCGAGCAGTTCGAGCTCACGGTCGATGGCCGCGGCCGCCGGACCTGTCGTGGTGAGGTAATCGGCGGCAACGCCGAAGCTTTGCGCGATGGCCGCGAGCAGATCCGATTCGACTGTGCCGAGGGCATTTTCGCCGTCGAATTCGCCGCTGCGTAGTCGCTCCAGCTGGCTCGCCGGGACGGCTCGGCGTAGGTAATCGCCTGCCTGCTCGGCTACCGCCGCGTTGCTGCGCTCCGGCGCGGAGCGGGGGTGCACGACCGCGAACAACCGGTTGATCTTGTGGCTCAGCGTGAGGGTTCCGTCGGTCGGCGCGTTGTCTGCCATCTCAGTGCTCACCGTTTCGACTCGCGGTCGTGGCCAGGTTGGCAGCCAGCCACCGTGCCTGGAACTGGCCTTCTGTCGCAGCATCCACGTCCTCCGATCGGCCGGCCAGCCAGCGCCGGTATCGCCGTTCCTGCAGTTCGGTCGCGTCGCTGGCCTCGGCGGGCACCTCGAGCAGGTGCGCGAACGCCATTTCGACGAGCGGGTGGAGTACTCGGCCCGGGCCGCCGTTGCGTTCGAGCATCGTGGTCGCGTAGCGCGCCGACAGGGTGGAGACCACCCGGTTGAGCTCGCTGATCGCGGCGACCAGTTGGGGATCGGACGCGGTGCCCTTGTCGACGGCGTCGTTGAGCCGGCCCGCGGTCGCGAGAAGGCCGGTGAGATCGGCGATTTCGAAGCGGATCGAGTCGGGCCCGGCCACCACGGACTCGCCGGGGTGGCGGGCGGACAGCGCGGGGTCGGCGACGGCGGGCGAGCCGCCCGCGTAGGTGCGTGCGGCACTGCCCGGCAGCCAGCGCAGCGGCGCGTCGAGCTTGTTCAGCGTTGTCGTGCTGATCGCCGCGTCGCCGTCCTCGATCTTGCGAATCGTCGGTGCCGAAGGCCCGCCGAGGTCGCCGATCTGTAACTGCGTGAGTCCGAGCTCGTCCCGGCGTTCCTTGATGATTCGGCCGAATCTCTTCTGGCGCCGCGACAGCTCCGAAGGGCTATGCATAGTGCGCTCCAGGGTAAGCGCGAGCAGCGGCAAAGGCAAACCAATAGAAAATGTTTGAAAAATCAGTGGCAATATTGCTACTGTTCTGATGCGCCGAGTCGCACCCGACTTCGGCCTTGTAGCGCGTTCCGAGACGAGCAGGGGCGTTCGTCGGGACGGGCGCCTCCGGTCTGTTGCGCAACGGCGCGCGGCAGGCCGGAATCAGCGACGGTGGAGGGGAACGCCGCTGCGCACGGGATCACCGTCGGCGAAGGGGGTCGACGGTGAACTTACTATGGAGTAAGTTTGGTGGTCATAGATCTCTCGAAAGGAAATCGCATGGCCACCAAGGCTGCTCGCCGTGCCGTTATCGTGTCCGGTGCGCGCACGCCGTTCGTGCGTGCGTTCACCGGATACACCCGGATGGATTCCATCGCGCTCGCCGATGCCGCGGTCCGTGGTTTGCTCGAGCGGACCGGGCTGCCCGGCGGCCAGGTGCAGGCGATCGTCTGGGGCGGGGTCATCCTGCCGAGCGCGGCGCCGAACATCGCCCGCGAAATCGCCCTCGACCTGCGCCTCGACGCCGGTTGCGAGGGCTACACGGTGACCAGGGCCTGCGCGTCGGGCCTGCAGGCGGTGACCTCCGCGGCGGCCGCGATCGAGCGCGGCGAATACGACATCATGATCGCGGGCGGCAGCGATTCCACCTCCAATGCCGAGGTCAAGCTGCCGCAGAAGGTGGTGCACGCCGCGGCGCCGCTGGCACTCGGCAAGCCGAAGCCGAAGGACTATCTGTCCGCGGTCGCGCAACTCGCGCCGTTTACCCATCTGCTGCCGAGCAGGCCGAAGATCGCCGAACGCACCACCGGTGAGGTGATGGGGGAGTCGGCCGAGAAGATGGCCCGCATCCACGGCATCGGCCGCGCCGATCAGGACGAGTTCGCCGCTCGCTCGCACCATCGCGCCGCAGCGGCCATCGATTCGGGCCGGTTCGACGACGAGGTGCTGCGGGTGCGCACCCCCGATGGCACCGAGATCGACCGCGACGGATTGGTCCGCGGCGACACCAGCATCGAAAAACTATCGAAACTGAAGCCGGTGTTCGCCGAAAACGGCACAGTGACCGCGGGCAACGCGAGCCCGCTGACCGACGGCGCGTCCGCGGTGCTGTTGATGAGCGAGGAAAAGGCGCTCGAGCTCGGCTACCGGCCGCTCGCCGCGTTCCGCTCGTGGAGTTACGTCAGCGTCGATCCGACCGACCAGGTGCTCATCGGGCCCGCGATCTCCATGCCGCGTGCGCTCGACAAGGCCGGAATGTCGTTGAGCGACATCGATTTCGTCGACATCCACGAGGCCTTCGCCGCGCAAACGCTGTCCGTGCTCGCCGCGCTCGGCAGCACCGAGTGGGCCAAGTCCCGCCTCGACCGGGACACCGCCGTCGGCGAGATCGACATCGACAAGCTCAACGTGCACGGCGGTTCGGTCTCCCTCGGCCACCCCTTCGGCGCCACCGGCGCCCGCATGGTCACCACCATGGCCAACGAACTAGCCCGCACCGGCAAAAACGCTGCGCTGCTGGGCATCTGCGCCGCAGGCGGCATCGGAGCCTCAGCGGTACTCGAGCGCATCTGACGCACGGGTCGCCCGCTGCGCATAGCCTCGCCTGCCGCGCACGAGCTAGCTAGCACGTTTCGTGCGCGGCACGGCAAGCTATGCGCAGCATAGGCTTTGGTGATTCGGTGCCGCGGGCACCCCGCGGATCGCTTGTCGCGCAGAGGTTTGTTCGCCGCGCACGAATCAGCTGGCGGTTTCGCGCGCGGCAGACACAGTCTGCGCAGCACTGGCGCTCGCGATTCAGTCTGGCGCGCAATGGGTTAGCCTGTCGCGCATAGGGTTCGCCTTCCGCGCAGGAGTCAGCTAGCGATTTCGTGTGCGGCAGGACAGGACCTGCGCGGCACGGGATTTCGTGACTCGGGCAGGTTCGGGCGCGCTGGCGGTCTCGTCTGCGCCGGTCGGTCTGAACCGGTATCTGGTTGCCTGCCGCCATGGTTGGTGTGCCGTGCACAGGCTCGCTTGCCGCGTTCGAATTAGCTGGCGATTTCGTGCGCGGCAGGGCAGCGTCTGCGCGGCACGGGATCTCGTGTTCAGGTTGGCTGGGGTGAGCCGGTGGTTGGGGATTGGGCTAGCGCGGGCGTGGTGGGCGGTCCGGGGGGATTACCGGGATGGTGCCGTCTGCGGTGGGGCGGACGCCGTAGCTGGTGTATGTGCGGGGGGCGGTCTGGGGTTTACGGCCCTCGTCGGCGATGATGCGCAGGCAGGTGTCGTGGTTGGTTTCGCCGGGGCGACCCTCGCGGCGCAGGCGGAGCATGGCGGAGGCGAGATCGATGCCGAGCTCGTTCGACAGCCTTACGGCGTCGACGTTGGCCATGGCAAACCTCCTGAACCTGAAGAACACTGCGTCCGCGAAAAATCCATTGTCCGAGATGGATCCGTCCTTGGCGTACCCAATAGCCGAGTCGGCGAATCCTCGGGTATCCGTAAACTCCGTGATCTCTCACACACCGAATCCAGGCGGAGAATGCCTCAACGGACAGCACATCGCTGACACTCCAGTGACAGGACATCCCGGACACTGATCGGCCGATTTGTCGATGGGCCAGAAGTAGTTACGAGGGAGCAGCGGCTCGCCGGGGTCTTCGCCGATGTTGCTGCTGGCGGTGCGACGGGGGCGGGGGGTGTGCGTCAGGCGCGGTAGGTCTCGCGGTGAACGGCGTCGTGCAGGGGTCGGCCGCTGCGCCAGCCGAATCGTTCCAGGTCGGGGATCTGCTGGAAGGCGTGGACGGGACCGATACACAGCCAGGCCACGGGGTGGATGCCCGCGGGCAGGGCGACGAGGTCGGTGAGGAATTCGGGCTCGTAGAAGGAGACCCAGCCGACGCCGATACCCTCCGCGGTGGCGGCCAGCCAGAGGTTTTGGATCGCGAGAACGGCGGAGTAGACCCCCGTTTCGGGGACGGTGGCGCGGCCGAGCACCTGCGGGCCGCCGCGGCCGTGGTCGTAGCTGACCACGATGCCGGTGCCGCTCTCGACAATGCCCTCGATCTTGATGGGCTCGAAGGTGGCCGCGCGCTCCGGCGGCAGCGCGGTACGGAATTCGATCCGCTTGTCCGCCACATGATCCGCGAACTTTCGCAGCGTGCTCGGATCGCGCACCACGACGAAATCCCACGGCTGCGAATTCCCGACGCTCGGCGCCCGATGCGCGGCTTCGAGAATTCGCCACAGCGTCGCGTCGTCCACCGGTTCTCCGGTGAACTCTGCCCGCACATCGCGCCGCACCCGAATAGCCTCATAAACACTCAACCCGTCAGCACCCACCCGCTAACTCAACCACCCACGCCGTTCGCGCATTCGAGGGGAGTCAGATGGTGCCTAAAAGATCTTCAACAGCGACCATATGACTCCGCTCGAATGTCGAGAGCGACCATTTGGCTCACCTCGAAGCTTGCGGTGGAGTGCCTGCCATGTTTCGTTGCGGCGCGCATACGTCGGCCCGGTCCGATGAGATCGAACCGGGCCGGGTATGGCGCTGAGCGGGTTACTTGGTGAGTTGCAGTGCGCGTTCGATGGGGGCGGGGCGGCGGGAGAGGCGCTTCTTGCCCTCGGCGAGGGCGGTGCGCAGGCCGCGGCGTCTGCCGGTTTCCGGGTCGATGACCGGGCCGGGGGTGCCTGCGAACTTGCGTTCCGAAGCGGTTTCGGGAGCGTCGTCGACGGTGTCGCGCAGGTACTTGTTCGGCAGGGACAGCTTGAGGATGGTTCGCCAGGCCTTGAAGTACTGCACCGGCAGGGAGCCGGTGGTGTAGGGCAGGTCGTACTTTTCGGCCAGTTCCCTGACCTTCACGGCGATCTCGGCGTACCGGTTGCTCGGCAGGTCGGGGAAGAGGTGGTGTTCGATCTGGTGGCTGAGGTTGCCGGTCATGAAGTGGGTGAGCGGGCCGCCGGAGATGTTGGCACTGCCGAGCATCTGGCGCAGGTACCACTGGCCCTTGGTTTCGCCATCGATATCGGCCTTGGTGAACTTCTCCGCGCCGTCGGGGAAGTGCCCGCAGAAGATCACCGCGTTGGACCACACGTTGCGGATCGCGTTCGCGGCGAGGTTGGCGGTCAACGTCGAGAAGAACGCGGGACCGGTGAGCGCCGGGAAGATCACGTAGTCCTTGACGACCTGCTTGCCCATCTTGGTGAGCGCCTCGCTGCGCTTGCGCTCGAAGTCGGCGCGCTCCGGGGTGCCGGGCTTGAACCGGCCAGCGGCCAGCTTGCCGAGCTCCATGTGCTGGATCGCGACGCCGTATTCGAAGAGCAGCTGCAAAACCAGGTTGTAGACCGGGTTGCCCAGGTTGAACGGCTTCCACTTCTGGTCACGGGTGACGCGCAGCAGGCCGTAACCGATGTCGTCGTCCATGCCGAGCACGTTGGTGTACTTGTGGTGCAGGTAGTTGTGCGTGTGCTTCCAGTGCTTGGCCGCGCCCGCATTGTCCCATTCCCAGGTGCTGGAGTGGATTTCCGGATCGTTCATCCAGTCCCACTGCCCGTGCATGGCGTTGTGCCCGATCTCCATGTTCTCGATGATCTTGGCGGTGCTGAGCAGGGCGACGCCGGCCAGCCAGGCGGGCGGTAAGAAGCTGGCGAACAGCACGCCGCGGCCGCTGATCTCGAGTGCGCGCTGCAGCCGGATCACGTTGCGGATGTACCGCGCGTCGCGCGCACCGCGCGAGGCTTCGATATCCCGCCGGATCGCGTCGAATTCCGCGCCGAGTGCTTCCACGTCGGCGTCGGTGAGATGTGCGTATTCCTTGACATCCGAGATCGCCATGTCGGTTACAGTACCGTAGGTTACGAGACCGTAGGTTACGAGAACCTGAACGCGGGTGTGGCAAATCCCGCATTGCTAACGCGGTCGTTTGATGCTAGGCCGATTGCCCGGGCGATACGGCGTAAAGCCTTCTCCCGCACGGCCTTCCGGCGCAGGCTCGGCCGCTCCGTTCGGTGCTTGATACTGCTCTATCGGACACTTCCGCGCAACTCGAAGCGGCCGCCGGGTGCGCTGGTGATGTCCTGACAGCGAGGGCCGGTACTCCGCCTGAGTACCGGCCCTCGACTGGTTCAGCTCACCGACGTCGGCGCGTGCGCCGCAGCGAAGCCCGCCGCAGCACGGCCTTGCGGCGCAGCGAAGCCTGCTCGGTGCGGGCCCGCTCCTGCAGTGCCACGGTGGCCTCGCGCAGCGCTTCCTTCTCGTGCTCGGCCTTTTCGCGCAGCGCGCGCTTGGCCTCGCGCAGCATTTCCTTCTCCTGCCGCGCCTTCTCCTTGAGCACCACCTTGGCCTCGCGCATCGCCGAGCGCAGCCCGCGCCGCTGCCCGGTCTCCGGGTCGACGCCGAGCCAGCTCGCGGTGTCCGAACTCGGCAGCGACGGCAGCGTGATGCCGGCGAACTTGCGTTCCGAGGAGGTCTCGGGGGCGTTGTCGGCGGTGGCCTTGAGGAAACTGTCCGGCAGCGCGAGCTTGTGGATGGTCCGGAAGGCGAGCAGGTACTGCTTGCCGAGCGAACCGGTGGTGTAGGGCAGGTCGTACTTGTCGCACAGCTCGCGCACCCGCACCGCGACCTCGGAGTACCGGTTGCTCGGCAGGTCGGGGAACAGGTGGTGCTCGATCTGGTAGCAGAGGTTGCCGCTCATGAACGCCATCGCGGGCCCCGCCTTGAAGTTGGCGCTGCCGAGCATCTGCCGCAGGTACCACTCGCCGCTGGTCTCGCCCTCGAGCTGCTCGATGGTGAACTTCTCGGCGCCGTCGGGGAAGTGACCGCAGAAGATCACCGCGTAGGCCCACAGGTTGCGCACCAGGTTCGCGGTCGCGTTCGCCTTCAACGTCGACATGAACGCGGGACCGGTGAGCGCCGGGTAGAACAGGAAGTCCTTGGCCACCTGACGGGCGATCTTGCGACCGAACTCGCGGTTCGGCTCGGACATCAGCTCTTTCGGCGGAGTGCCGGACAGTTCCTTCTCGATACTCCAGTCGTGGATCGCGATGCCCCACTCGAAGGTGGCGGCGAGCAGCAGGTTCGCCAGCGGCTGCACCAGGTGCATCGGACGCCATGCCTCGTCGCGGGTCATCCGCAGGATGCCGAAGCCGAGGTCCTCGTCCTTGCCGAGCACGTTGGTATAGGTGTGGTGGGAGTAGTTGTGCGCCCGCCGCCACTGCGACGACGGCCCGGTCTGATCCCACTCCCAGGTGCTGGAGTGGATCTCCGGGTCGTTCATCCAGTCCCATTGGCCGTGGCTGATGTTGTGCCCGAGCTCCATGTTCTCGACGATCTTGGCGACCGACAGCAACGCGGTGCCGGCGAGCCAGGCCCAGCGCTTGCGGCTGCCGAACAGCACCGCGCGGCCCGCGACCTCGAGTGCCCGCTGTGCGGCGATGGTGCGCCGGATGTATTTGGCGTCACGTTCGCCGCGGGACTGCTCCACCGAGCGGCGGATCGAATCGAGCTCCTGCCCCAGTGTTTCGATGTCTGCCGCAGTCAGGTGCGCAAATGCCTGAATATCGGTGATTGCCACCGGGTGTCCTTTCGCTGCTCACTTTGATTTGAGGGTACTCAAAGACGGTAGGCAGCGTCCGGAGCAGAGGCCCGGCGCGTGCTCAGACGTCAAGGGTGCAGTCGCCCGCCGCGGCGGAGATGCAGGTCTGCACCTTGTCGCCTTCACGATGCTCGTCACCGTTGCGTAGGTCACGCACGTGCCCGGAACTCAATGTCACGACACAGGTTTGGCAGATGCCCATGCGGCAGCCGAACGGCATCTGCACGCCTGCGGCCTCGCCCGCCTCGAGCAGGCTGGTAGCGCCGTCGATCTCGGTGGTGCGGCCGGTTTTGCCGAAGGTGACGGTGCCGCCCTCGCCGACCGCGGAACGCTCGATCTCGAACCGCTCCACGTGCAGCCGGTCCGCGACGCCCGCGTCGCGCCAGTGGTGTTCGATCTCGTCCAGCATCGCGGCCGGGCCGCAGGCCCAGGTCTGCCGCTCGCGCCAGTCGGGGAACTTCTCGTCGAGGCCGGTCAGCGCGAACTTGCCGTGCTCGCCGGTGAGGTTGACGTGGGAGTTGAAACTCGGATGCCGATCGTGCAGGTCGCGCAGCTCGGCGCCGAACATCACGTCCTCGGCGGTGCGCGCGGAATGCAGGTGCTCCACATCGGTGACCATGCCGCGCCGATCCATCGACCGCAGCATCGCAAGCACCGGGGTGATCCCGCTGCCCGCGGTCAGGAACAGCACCTTCTCCGGCGGCGGGTAGGGCAGCACGAAGCCGCCCTGCGGCGCGGCCAGGCGCACCACGGTGCCGACCGGAACGCCGCTGACCAAGTGGCTGGACAGGAAGCCCTCCGGCATCGCCTTCACCGCGATGGAGATGACCCGCTTGCCGCCCGCCTCCGGATCGGACCAGTTCGGCGGGCAGGTCAGCGAATAGGACCGCCAATGCCAGCGCCCGTCGATCAGCACACCGATGCCGATGTATTGACCGGGTTCGTATTTGAAGTCGAAGCCCCAGCCCGGCTTGATCACCAGGGTGGCCGAGTCCGCCGTTTCCTTGCGCACGTCGACGATGCGACCGCGCAGCTCGCGCGCCGACCACAGCGGGTTGGCCAAATGTAAATAGTCATCCGGCAGCAGGGGGGTGGTGACACGCGCCACGGCCCCGCGCAGCACGTTCAGCCTGCCGCCGCGTTCGGCGACCGCGGCGGCCGGTGCCTCCAGCCACTCTCGCACGCCCCGCACGGAGAATCCCCCAGTTTTCGAGCTCATCGCTGCCGTTCGTCTTCCTGTTCGTCGGATGCGCTGCCCACGCAACAGCCAGGTTACGGCATCGTAGGTTGGCCGAGGGTGTCGTGGCGGTCACCCTGATCATCCTCCCGTCAGAGGAGTTCGAGCAGGAACGGCAGTTCCTGCGCGGCGTACCAGGCCAGCTGGTGGTCTTCGGCGTCGCCGAGCACGAATTCGGCGTCGGTGTCGCCGAGGTCGGCCGCGTCCACCACGTCGACGGCCTTGGCCACCTCGGGCTCGGCCTCGACCAGGTCGACGTGCACGCAACCGATCTGGTCGTAGGTGATCGGCCCGGCCAGCTTGACGACGGCGTCGTCGAGGTCGGAGCGCAGCTTCGCGCCGGTTACATCGGCGGCGATCACCGCGCGCCGATAGACCGGGCGGCCGGTCGCGGCGGGCTCGGCGTCGTCGGCCGGTTCGTCGGCCTCGTCGCGTTCGGCGGCGAGCAGGCGCAGCGAGGCGCGTGCGGCCTCGCCCATCGCCACCTCGGCCAGTTCCTCGTCGTCGCCGGAGGCGTAGGCCTCGCGTAGCGCCGGGGTCACCGCGAACGCGGTGCCGCCGATCGGGCGCAGTTCCCGGTTCGTGACGAGCTCGCGCAGCATCGGCACCGTCGCGGGGATATAGACCCGCAGTTTCTCCTGATCAGACGCAGGCACCGAGCATCTCCTCCATGGAATCGCGCACCGACGCGGCCAGCACCCCGATATCGGCCATCGCGTCGCGGTCGGCGTTGAGTCCGTAGAAGACGCGTCCGTTATAGGACGTGATCCCGATGCTCGAGGCCTGATTACGCAGCAGCGGCGACACCGGATACATCTCCAGCATCCGCGCGCCGCCGATGAACATCGGGGTCTGCGGACCAGGTGCGTTGGTGATCACCAGATTGAAAGTGTGTTCTGCGAAGGTACTCGCCGCGCGCACGCTCATGGCATGCAGGCTCGCCGGAGCGAACCCGGCCAGGTGCACCAACGTGCGCGCGCGGACGCCGCGATGCTGCCTGCCGTTGGCCTCGGTGGCGTGCGCGATGTGCGAAAGCCGCATCACCGGATTCGGCTCGCCGACCGGCAGGTCGATCAGGAACGAGGACACCTCGCTGGCCGGCTTCAGCTGGTCCCCGTCCGCCCCTTCGACATACACCGACATCGGCACCACCACCCGCAGCGTGGTCGATTCGATGAGGCCCTCGCCGCGCGACAGCAGCCAGTTGCGCAGCGCGCCGGTGACCACCGCGAGGATGACGTCGTTGATCGAGCAGTCGAAACGCTTGCGGATCTTGCGGTAGTCCTCGAGGTCGGTGCGCACCACGTCGAAGCGGCGGTTGCGCGAGGTGCGCGCGTTCAGGGGGCTATCCGGTGCGCCGGTCGTCGCGGCGCGCACGGCGGACACCACCGAGTCCATTGCCCGGCCCGCGGCGCCGATCACCGCGAAGGCGTGCCCGCTCGCACGCCGAGCCACCTCGATGGCCTCGCGCGGCTGGGCGACCAGGTGGGTCAGCGCCCCGACGAGCAGTTCCGCCTCGTTGGGTTCGCGGGGCGCGAGCCAGGCGTCGTCGGCGAGTTCGCGCGGCGACGGGCCGTTGTCGAGGATCACGTGGCCGATCTCCAGCGCGGTGTCCCCGTCGACCAGGGCCGAATGCGTCTTGGTGAAGATCGCGCAGCGGTCGTCGGACAGGCCCTCGATCAGATACATCTCCCACAGCGGCCTGGTCTGATCCAGTGGCCGGGAGGCCAGCCTGGCCACCAGTTCGTGCAGTTGCTCGTCGGTGCCCGGACCGGGCAGTGCCGAGCGGCGGATGTGATAAGTGATGTCGAACTGGCTGTCCTCGACCCAGACCGGGCGACCGAGGGCCAACGGGATCTCGCGCACTTTGCGCCGATAGCGAGGGACCAGCGAGAGCCTGGCGTCGACCAGATCGACCAGGCGGTCGTAGTCGAGCACCGGTTCAACGGGGCCGCTGCCCCGCTCGGTATTTCGGAGGATGGCGAGGGAGCCGATGTGGATCGGATTGCTGCTCGACTCGAGCCGATAGAACGACGCGTCCTGCGGCGTCAGTCTCGTGATCACGCTGCCCGGTGCTCCTTTTTCGATGCCGCCTCACGCCTATTGTGCTGTCGCCACAGGGATTCAGCTGCTCCGTTGTGGCGTATCCGGTGAAATCGGCGATCCCCTTTACCCGCCCCGGCTTCCGTGGCAAGCTGTTCGACTCGAGCACGGGGAACTCGATTCGATCACAGGGGGACACTGGATGCACAGTCGACGACCATCGCTTTCGCCGGCGCCGCGGCTCGAGCCGCCGCTGGATGGTGAGCGGCCGGGCCGCGCTCGGCCGGATGCGTTGTCGCCACGAGCCGCGCTGCCCTGCCGTCGCATGCCGTCACATAGCGGGCCAACCGATCGGGCGGCGCAGCGACGCGCCCGGCACGACGGACGTCCTCCATCGTACGGCACCGACGGTGAAACAGGTTCCGCGGCAAGTCGATTCGCCGAAAGTTCGCTGCGGTTGGTATTGGAGGTGCTTGACGGCCGGCGCTCGGCGGTCCAGCTGCGCAGACTCGCGACGCCGCCGGTGTTCGCTGCCATCGAGACGCTCGCGCGGTCCGCGCCGCCAGGACACGGGCTCGGTCCGGCCACCTTGACCAAGCTCGGCGTCGAGCTGACCGGCCCGAACTGCGCCGAGGTCTACGGCAGCTACCGGCGCGGGCCCCGGGTCTTCGCGGTCGCCGCGTGCGTGGTGCTGCAGCGGGCGGGCTGGCAGCTGACCGCGTTCCGCGTACTGTGAGTACCAGGGCGGATGACACGGCCACACGCTGATCCGGCGGAACGGCGCTGCTCGTCGGCACCTACGATCGGCACCGCATTACCATGGGGCGTGCCGCGGATTCCGCACTCGGAGCGCGAACCCGCACGCCGGCCGTGAGTCCACATCTCGCACCCGGCGCCGACGACACGAAATGACACACCGACCAGAGGACTGACGAGACCCGTGCCTGCGCTGACACTGACGAGGTTGCTACGGATTGGTGAGGGTCGCATGGTCAAGCGGCTCGCCAACTTCGCCGATCAGGTTCTCGACCTCGAGTCGGATTATGAGCTACTCACCGACGACGAGCTGCGCGGCAAGACCGACGAGTTCCGTGAGCGCTACTCCGACATGGTCGAGGACGGTCACGCGGATCCGCTCGGCGCGCTGATGGCCGAGGCCTTCGCGGTGGCCCGCGAGGCCTCCTGGCGAGTGCTGAACCAGAAGCACTACAAGGTGCAGATCATGGGCGGCGCCGCGCTGCACACCGGCAACATCGCCGAGATGAAGACCGGTGAGGGCAAGACGCTCACCTCGGTGCTGCCCGCCTTCCTCAACGCGATCAGCGGCGACGGCGTGCACATCGTCACCACCAACGACTACCTGGCCAAGCGCGACTCCGAGTGGATGGGCCGCGTGCACCGCTTCCTCGGACTCGAGGTCGGCGCGATCCTCGGCGGCATGACGCCCGCGCAGCGCCGGGTGGCCTACGGCGCCGACATCACCTACGGCACCAACAACGAGTTCGGCTTCGACTACCTGCGCGACAACATGACGCACTCGCTCGACGATCTGGTGCAGCGCGGGCACAACTTCGCCGTGGTCGACGAGGTCGACTCCATCCTGATCGACGAGGCGCGCACGCCGCTGATCATCTCCGGCCCGGCCGACGCCTCGAGCAAGTGGTACGCCGAATTCGCGCGTATCGCACCGCTGTTGAAGAAGGACCTGCACTACGAGGTCGACATCAAGAAGCGCACCATCGGCGTGCACGAGGCAGGCGTCGAGTTCATCGAGGATCAGCTCGGCATCGACAACCTCTACGAGGCCGCCAACTCGCCGCTGGTCAGCTACGTGAACAACGCGATCAAGGCCAAGGAGCTGTACTCGCGCGACAAGGACTACATCGTCCGCGACGGCGAGGTCATCATCGTCGACGAGTTCACCGGCCGCATCCTGGTCGGGCGCCGCTACAACGAGGGCATGCACCAGGCGATCGAGGCCAAGGAAGGGGTGGAGATCCAGCCGGAGAATCAGACCCTGGCCACCATCACCCTGCAGAACTACTTCCGCCTCTACGACAAGCTGTCCGGCATGACCGGTACCGCCGAGACCGAGGCCGCCGAGCTGCACCAGATCTACAGCCTCGGCGTGGTGCCGATCCCGACGAACCGGCCGATGATCCGCGCGGACCAGTCCGACCTGATCTACAAGACCGAAGAGGCCAAGTTCGCGGCCGTGGTCGACGACGTCACCGAGCGGCACGAGCGGGACCAGCCGGTGCTGATCGGTACCACCAGCGTCGAGCGCTCGGAGTACCTGTCCAAGCAGTTCACCAAGCGCGGCATCGCGCACACCGTGCTGAACGCGAAGTTCCACGAGAAGGAAGCCGAGATCATCGCCGAGGCCGGTCGGCCCGGCGCGGTGACCGTGGCGACCAACATGGCCGGTCGTGGTACCGACGTCGTGCTCGGCGGCAACCCGGACATCATCGCCGACCTCATCCTGCGCCGCGAGGGTCTTGATCCGGTCGAGACGCCGGACGCCTACCAGCAGGCCTGGTTGCCGACGCTGGAGCAGGTCAAGGCGCAGACCTCGGCGGACGCGGAGATCGTGCGCGACGCGGGCGGGCTCTACGTGCTCGGCACCGAGCGGCACGAGTCGCGGCGTATCGACAACCAGCTGCGTGGTCGTTCCGGCCGTCAGGGCGACCCCGGCGAGTCCCGGTTCTACCTGTCGTTGGGTGACGAGCTGATGCGCCGCTTCAACGGTGCCGCGCTCGAGTCGATCATGACCAGGCTCAACCTGCCCGACGATGTGCCGATCGAGGCCAAGATGGTCTCCAAGGCGATCAAGAGCGCGCAGACCCAGGTCGAGCAGCAGAACTTCGAGATCCGCAAGAACGTGCTCAAGTACGACGAGGTGATGAACCAGCAGCGCACCATCATCTACGGCGAGCGCAACCGGATCCTGCGCGGCGAGGACATGGAGGGCCAGGTCCAGAGCATGATCACCGACGTGGTCACCGCCTACGTCAACGGCGCCACCGCCGAGGGCTACGTCGAGGACTGGGATCTGGACAAGCTGTGGACGGCGCTCAAGACGCTGTACCCGGTCAAGCTCAGCTACAAGGACCTGACCGGCGAGACCGCGGTCGGCGAGGCGGGCGACCTGAGCCGGGAGGAACTGCTCGACGCGCTGCTCGACGACGCGCACGAGGCCTACGAGCGGCGCGAGGCCGAGATCGACGGGCTGGCCGGCGAGGGCAGCATGCGCAATCTCGAACGGCAGGTGCTGCTTTCGGTGCTCGACCGCAAGTGGCGCGAACACCTCTACGAGATGGACTACCTCAAGGAGGGCATCGGCCTGCGGGCGATGGCGCAGCGCGACCCGCTGGTCGAATACCAGCGTGAGGGCTTCGACATGTTCGCGGCGATGCTCGAGGGCCTGAAAGAGGAGTCGGTCGGCTTCCTGTTCAACCTGCAGGTCGAGGTGCAGCAGCCGCAGCCGGAGGGCGTCTCGGTCGACCAGGGCCTGCGCTCGCCGGTCGGTGCGATGGCCGCGCCGCGTCCGCTGCCCACCGACGAGGCGCCGGTCGCCAACGGCAGCAGCGCCCCGGCGGCGTTGCGCGCCAAGGGCATCGACGACTCCGCCCGGCGCGGGCTGAGCTACTCGGGTCCGGACGAGGGCGGCCATCGCGAGGTGCACAGCGATGCCGAGGAGTACGGCGACGGCACCACCCGCCGCGAGCGCCGCGAGGCCGCCCGCGCGCAGGAAAAGCCGAAGCGCGCCCCGAAGCCGCGTCGCCGCCACTAAGAGTTGACGCCGAAGCGCCCAAGGACTCCGGTCCCTGGGCGCTTTTGCGTTCCGGTCCCGTTCAGCCGCGGTGGAGGTGCCTTTGCGCTGGAACCCGCCCGTAGGGTTCGCAACAGGCGTAGTTTCGGCGCTCGTGGACCGAAGCACAGTTGAGGCATGGGTCGGCGAATACGAACGGGCCTGGCGATCGCCGGGCACCGAGCAGCTCGGCGACCTCTTCGCCCCCGAAGTCGGATACCAGGTCTCACCGTGGGCGGAACCGCTCACGGGGTTACCCGCGCTGGCGAAATTCTGGGAGACCGGACGCGACAGCCCGAACGAGTCGTTCACCATCGAGCCCGAAGTCGTTGCCGTGGACGGACTCACCGCGGTAGTCCGGGCGGAGGTCGACTACCCCGACCAACCCGCCCGCTGGCGTGACCTATGGGTGCTGCGCTTCGATCAGGAAGGCCGCTGCACCTGGTTCGAGGAGTGGCCGTTCGCGCCGGGCCAGCCCGACGGGCAGGAACAATCCAGCGCGGCGTTACCCGGCTGAGCGACGCTGGGGAAAGTCCCCAGCCGTATCGAAGCCGTGATCTAGTCGACCGGCCGGGGCGCGTTGCTGGTCTGCCAGTGGTCGTTGGCGTTCAGCGCGGTGAGCAGGAGGCGGATGGCGGCCACCCGGCGCTGTTTGCCGGGCAGTTTGTCCAATGCGCACTCGGGGTCGGCGGGTGGGCCGAGGTGGGTGCAGCCGCGCGGGCAGTCCTCGATGGCGGCGGCGAGGTCGCTGAAGGCGGCGACCACGTCGTCGGGGGTGATGTGCGCCAGGCCGAAGCTACGGATGCCCGGGGTATCGATGACCCAGCCGCCGCCCGGTAGGGGCAGCGCCACGGACTGGGTGGAGGTGTGTTTGCCTTTGCCGACGCCGGAGACCGCGCCGACAGCCCGATAAGCGTCTGGCACAAGGCGATTCACCAAGGTGGACTTGCCGACGCCGGAGTGGCCGATGAACGCGGTAAGGCGGCCGGTGAGCAATTCGAGTACCGGGTCGAGCGGATCATCGACGCCGCCGTAGACGATGGTGAGATCGAGATCCTCGAAGGCGGAAGCGAATTCGGACTCGGCGGCCAGATCGTGCTTGGTCAGGCACAGCACCGGATGCAGCCCACCGGCGTACGCGGCGACCATGCAGCGCTCGACGAATCCGGTGCGCGGCGGCGGGTCGGCCAGGGCGACCACCATGAACAACTGCTCGGCATTGCCGACCACGATCCGCTCGAACGGATCGGTGTCATCGGCGGTGCGCCGCAACACCGTTCGGCGTTCGGTGACCCGCACGATGCGGGCCAGCGAATCGGGTCTGCCGGACAGATCGCCGACCACGTCCACCTGATCGCCGACCACGATCGGGGTGCGGCCGAGTTCCCTGGCCCGCATGGCGACGATGTGCCGGTCCGGATCGTCACCGAGGACACAACCCCAGCGGCCGCGATCCACCGACACCACCATGGCGGATTCCGCATCACTGTGCTGCGGACGGGTTTTCGTGCGCGGACGCGAACTCTTGCCCGGGCGGACCCGGACGTCGGACTCGTCGTACTCGCGCTTTCTCAGTGCGCCGTCCCTTGATCGGAGAGCGTCGGATCGAGCATTTGTTCCCACAGCGCAACGAAATTCGGCAGCGTCTTGGCCGTGGTGCCGATGTCCTCGATCTCGATGCCTGCCACCCGCAACCCGAGAATCGCTCCGGCCGTTGCCATTCGGTGGTCGGCGTAGGAATGCCAACGGCCACCGTGCAATTCGGCTGGCTCGATCTCCAGCCCGTCCTCGGTCTCGGTGACCTTGCCGCCGAGCCGGTTGATCTCGGTGGACAGCGCGGCCAGCCGGTCGGTCTCGTGGCCGCGCAGGTGCGCGATGCCGCGCAGATGCGACGGGGAATCGGCCAGCGCCGCCAAGGCGGCGACCGTCGGGGTCAGCTCGCCGACATCGTGCAGATCGATATCGATACCGGCCAGGCGATCGGGGCCGTGCACCGTCAGCACGCCGTCGAAAACGCGCGCCTCGGCGCCCATCCGCACCAGGATCTCGCGGATCACGTCGCCCGGCTGGGTGGTGAGCCGCGGCCAGTGCGGGATCTTGACCTCGCCACCGGTGACCGCGGCGGCCGCCAGGAACGGTGTCGCGTTGGACAGATCCGGCTCGACATCCCAATCCACCGCGCGGATCGGGCCGGGCGCCACCTGCCAGGTCTGCGCCAGGCGGCTGTGCTCGGGCGCCTGCACCTGCACGTCGGCCCGGCGCAGCATCTCCACGGTCATCTCGATGTGCGGCATCGAGGGCAGCGCCTTGCCGTCGTGGTGCACGATCAGGCCCTCGTCGAACCGCGCCGCCGAGAGCAGCAGGCCCGAAACGAACTGCGAGGAACCGGAGGCGTCGATGGTCACCGAGCCGCCGCGCAACGCGCCCTTGCCATGCACGGTGAACGGCAACGCGTTGCCGTCGATGTCGGCGCCGAGGCTGCGCAGCGCGTCCAAGATGGTGCTGAGCGGGCGAACCCTGGCCTGCGCGTCGCCGTCGAAAGCCACATCTCCGGCGGCCAGCGCGGCCACCGACGGCAGGAAGCGCATCACGGTGCCCGCGAGCCCGCAGTCGACCCCGGCGCCCCGCAACGGGCCAGGGGTCACGGTCAGCGTGTCCCCGTCGCCCTCGATGCCGGTGCCGAGCGCGCACAACGCCGCGATCATCAGATTGGTATCGCGACTGCGCAACGCACCGGACAGCGTCGAAGGACCATCGGCCAGTGCGGCCAAGATCAAGGCCCGGTTCGTGATCGACTTCGATCCAGGCAGGGTCACGGTCGCGTGCACCGGGACATCGACATGGGGCGCTGGCCAGAAACTCACGAGGTTAGTGTATTTGCCGCGTGGCCGCGGCGTGGTTCGCGGCCCCTTAGACGGCCGCGAACGGGTCGCTCGCAAGGCCTCGCTCCGTGGTGGTCGTCGGGCGACGACCACCACACTTCAGGTCAGCCAACTGCGGCTATGTGCCGCAGAAGTACTGTCGCGCAAGCGGATTCCTTACTTGTGCCGTCCGTGCAGGAACGGGACCAGCTTGCGCAGCAGCTTCATGGTGGACTGGGTGCGTGAGTAGCTGAGCAGTGCCATGCCGGGAATCGCGAAGCGCTGCACCGCGATCGAGTGCGGACGGGCGAATTCGCGCAGGCCCGGCTCGCCGTGGATGCGGCCGATGCCGGAATCGCCGACGCCGCCGAACGGCAGGCCGGGGATGGCGGCGAAGGCGAGCACGGAGTTCACCGAGGTGGCGCCGACGTGCAGCCTGCGTGCGATCTCCAAGCCGTTCTTCTTCGAGTACACCGCCGAGGACAGGCCGTACTTGGAGCTGTTGGCCAGTTCGACCGCCTCGTCGACGCCGTCGACGGTGCGGATGGTGACCGTGGGGCCGAAGGTTTCCTCCTGCACCGCCTCGGACTTCTCGTCCACGTCGACCAGCACGACGGGCTCGATGAACGGCGCCTTCACCGATTCCGGGCCGCCGAGCACGGCGGTGCCGCCGTTCTTCAGCGCGGACTCGATGTGGCGGCGCACGATGTCGACCTGGCTCGGCATGGTCATCGGGCCATAGGAGGCTTCGGCGCCCGAGCCGGGCCCGACCTTCTCCAGGATCTTCTTCACCTCGGCGACGAACTCGTCGCGCACCGACCGGTCGACGTACACCCGTTCCACGCCCGCGCAGGTCTGTCCGCTGTTGGCGGTGGCACCCCAGGCGACCGCGTCGGCGGCGGCCTTCACGTCCGCGTCACCCGCGACGATCACCGCGTCCTTGCCGCCGCATTCGAGCAGCACCGGGGTGAGGTTCTCGGCGGCGGCGGCCATGATCCGCTTGCCGGTCGCGGTGGAGCCGGTGAACGCGAGCTTGTCGACACCCGCCTTGACCAGCGCCGCGCCGGTCGCACCGTAGCCGTTGATGGTGATGAATACGCCCTCCGGCAGGTCCGGGTTGGCCTTGGCGAACGCGTCGGCCAGGAAATTGCCGATGCCGGTGGAGAATTCGCTCGGCTTGAACACCACGGTATTGCCCGCGGCGAGCGCGTAGCCGATGGAGCCGTTGGGGGTGTAGACCGGGTAGTTCCACGGGCCGATCACGCCGACGACGCCGAGTGGGCGCTGCTCGACCCTGGCGGCGAAGTTCGACATGAACGCGCCGGGGGAGACCTTCTTGGGCGAGAGCACCTTCTTGGCGTTCTTGGCCGCCCAGGCGATGTGCTCGAGCGCCAGCATCAGTTCCAGGAAGGCGTCGTCGAGCGGCTTGCCGTTCTCGTCGTGGATCAGCTTGCAGAACTCATCGGAATCCTTGACCAGCTGGCTCGACCAGCGCAGCAGGTGCGTCTTGCGCTCGTCGTAGCTCAGCGCGCCCCAGGTGGCGGCGGCCGTGCGCGCTTTCGCGACGGCCGCGAGTACCGCGGCCTCGTCCGCGATCGGATGGGTGCCGATCACCTCGCCCGTCGCGGGGTTCACCGACGTGAGCGCTGTGTCGTGGTCGGCAGGTTTGGTGTCGGTGGATGTCACGATGGGTCTCTCCTCTTGCCGGGTGGGTGCTCGGGACGACGTCGATCCCGGTTGCTCCTGGCGGTGGCCGGTCGGTGCGCAAGCGTCAGCGGACGGGCACGACAGACCGCCCATCCCCTGAGAGAATGTTAGGTCAAAACTCTCAACTGGTCACCAGCTATGGACCAATTGTCCATGAGATTGTCGGTGCTGGGTGGGAGTATCGGCATATGTGCGGACGATATGCGACCACGACAGACCCCGGCCGGCTCGCGGTCGAGCTGGATGCGATCGATGAAACCGATAGCACGGCGGGCTCGGGCAATTTCACCAACTACAACGTCGCGCCGACCACGCAGATCCTCACCGTGGTCGAGCGGCACGAGCACGGCCACAAGGACGACGAGCCCAAGCTGCGGTTGCGGCGGATGCGCTGGGGCCTGATCCCGTTGTGGACCAAGGCCGCCGAGCCGGGAGTTCCGGTGAAGGGCAAGCCGCTGTTCAACGCCCGCGCCGACAAGGCAGCGACCACGCCCTCGTTCCGTGACGCGGTGAAATACCGGCGCTGCCTGGTCCCGATGGACGGCTGGTACGAGTGGGTCGTCGAGCCGGACACCGGAGCAAAGGGCAAGGCGGTCAAAAAGCCCTTCTTCATGTCGCAGGCCGACGGCTCCCGGCTGTACATGGCCGGGCTGTGGTCGGTATGGCGGGACAAGTCCCTCGAGGAGAGCGAGCCGCTGCTGTCCTGCACCATCCTCACCACCGACGCGGTCGGCGACCTGACCCGCATCCACGACCGGATGCCGCTGCCGATGCCGCAGGAGCACTGGGACGCCTGGCTCGACCCGGACCACCCGGCACCCGCCGAGCTGCTGGCGACGCCGAGCGAAACGGCGATCGCGGGGATCGTGGCGCGACCGGTGCCGTCGCTGGTCAACAGCGTGAAGAACAACGGGCCGGAACTGCTCGAGCACCTGTCCGCAGACGAAGAAGCCGGGCAGATCAGTCTGCTCTGACCGCCCGGCTCCGCATGTTCGGCTATCTCAGAGCGAACACTTCACGGCGGGGCTCGCGATATTGAGTCCGCACTTGACGATGCCGGTGACCAGGTCGATCACTTCGGTGGTCACCGTGCCGCCGAGCTTCTCCGCCTTCTTGCCCTGCTCGTCCGGCTTGGGTGTGCCCGGCGTGCCATCGTCGGTGCCCAAGCCGTCGAAGGGGAAGTCGACCTGGGTCGCGATGGGCGCCGCGGTAGCCGTCGGAGCGTGCAGCGCGAACGCGCCGACGGCCACGGTGAAGGTTCCGAGCAGGGCGACGATCACGGTGCGGACACGCTGGTGCGCGGGCATTTCGCATCACATCCTCGAGTCGGACGAATCTGGCCTGTCCATTGACGCACAGATTGTGTCGAATCAAGTGAATTACCGGGTCCTCACTGTGGCGGTGACCGCCGAGGTCAGCCGGACCAGATCGGCGGGTGCGAGCTCGATCTCCAGCCCGCGGCGGCCTGCGCTGCACAGGATGCGATCCCAGGTCAGCGCGGAATCGTCGAGCACGGTCGGCAACAGCTTGCGCTGACCGAGCGGCGAGATGCCGCCGAGCACGTACCCGGTGGTTCGCTCGGCCTTCGCCTTGTCGGCCATGCTCACCTTCGATACGCCGAGCGCGGCCGCGGCGGCCTTGAGCGACAACATATTCGGCACCGGAAGCACCGCGACGGCGAGCGAGCCGTTGGCCATTTCGAGCACCAGCGTCTTGAAGACCTGCGCCGCGGTCACACCAAGCTCGTCGGCGAGCGCGTCGACCGCCTCGGTGCCATAGGAATCGGCGCGCGGATCGTGCTTGTAGGTGTGCACCCGATGGGCGATCTTGGCCTGGGTCAGCGTCCGGATCGCCGGTGTCGAGGCTCCTGCCATGGCCGAAACCTTAACGACGAAACCCGCCCGGCCCGCAACGGATTTTGGCTGCTGGCGTTTCGCTGCGGGAACACAGGACGTGTCCCGCATGTTGGAAGCGAGTACAGAGCGGTCGGACGGGACGAAATCCCCGGCCGTCGCCGCTGATCAGCCCAGTAAATGACGTGAAGGAGATGTCGGTGCCCGTGCTGCTCGACGAACGTCCGATCTGGACGAAGGCGTCACCAACGGAAGCCGGATTCCCCGACGAATTGCCAGTGCCGGTAGATTTGGCAGGTACGGCGATCGAAGGGACAGGTGTGACGAGCGACCATGCGGCGCGAGCGACGGGCCCGGAGGCGGCAGCGGAGCAAAACCACGCAGAGACCCGCGAGGGTCGCGAATCCGAGACTGACGTGGTGACCGACGGTGTCGGTGCCGCGGTCGACGAAACCGAGCTGGCGCAGCGGTTTGAGCGTGACGCGCTCCCGCTGCTCGACCAGCTCTACGGCGCCGCGCTGCGGATGACCAGGAACCCGGCCGACGCCGAGGATCTGGTGCAGGAGACCTACGTCAAGGCGTTCCAGGGTTTCAAGTCCTTCAAGGAGGGCACCAACCTGCGCGCTTGGCTGTACCGGATCCTGACCAACACCTACATCAACTCCTACCGCAAGAAGCAGCGCCAGCCCGCGCAGTACCCGACCGACGAGATCACCGACTGGCAGCTCGCCGCTACCGCCGAGCACACCTCGCAGGGTCTGCGTTCGGCCGAGGTCGAGGCACTGGACGCGCTGCCGGACGACGACATCAAAGCCGCGCTGCAGGAGCTTCCGGAGGAATTCCGGATGGCCGTGTACTACGCGGATGTCGAAGGCTTCCCATATAAGGAAATCGCCGACATCATGGGCACCCCCATCGGTACCGTGATGTCCCGGCTGCACCGTGGTCGCAAGCAGCTCAAGGGTTTGCTCGCCGATGTCGCGCGCGAGCGTGGATTCAACCGTTCGGGGGAACGCCAGGAGGTCAAGCAGTGAGCATCGAGCGGGACCCCGATATGGACCTGGACTGCACGGCCGTACTCACCGATATCTGGCTGATGCTGGATGGGGAGTGCAACGACGACACCCGTGCTCGCTTGCAGCACCACATCGATCATTGCTCGCCCTGCATCGAGGCCTACGGCATCGAAGAGAAGATCAAGGGTCTGCTGAGCCGCAAATGCGGCGGCGACCGTGCGCCGGACGCCCTGCGCGAACGACTGACCTTCGAGATCCGTAAAACGGTGACGGTCACCCAGGTGGAATCCACCCGCATCGAGACCTCCGAGTCCTGACCCGCCCACCACAGCGCGAGTCTTACGAGCGCCGTTCGCGGCCCGTCGCGCGTCCGAGCTGTCGAAGCGCATGCGCCGCAGGCGCGAGTCTCGACAGCTCGGACGCG
>NZ_JBITEM010000001.1:782117-863952 GCF_044455225.1 Nocardia sp. NPDC051321
GGGGCGGGGGGCGGGGGGGGGGGGGCGCGGCCGCCCCCCCCCCCCCCCCCGCCCCCCCCCCCCCCCCCCCCCCCCCCCCACCCCGGGGGGCCGCGAACACGCCGCGGCCACGCGGCCAAAAAAACGGCACGCCTTCCTTATGGAAGTGCGTGCCGCTCTGCGTTTTTCGACCGAGCTCTCGCTCAGGAGTTTGGCCGCTTGCCGTGGTTGGCCGCGTTGCCCTTGCGACTACGCTTCTTACGTCCGCGCTTGCCCATGAGTAGTCTCCCTTCTGGTTGAAGGCCATTCTTTCACGTGTGGTTGGCTATACCTTCAGCGGATGCAGGCCGTGCGGCTCGGCCGCTCGGACTCGCCGAGTGAGCTGCGGTGAACCTACCGAACGAATGGGGTGTTAGATGGCTGAGGAAGTGCTCGCCGAGCTGGTGTCGGTCGTCTACCAAGTTGTGGCCAAAGAGGGCGATACCGTCAAAGAAGGCGACACCCTGGTGATCCTCGAGTCGATGAAGATGGAGATTCCGGTGCTCGCCGAGGTCGGCGGCACCGTCAGCTCGATCGGCGTCAAAGAGGGCGATGCCATCAAAGCCGGTCACCTGATCGCAGTCATCTCCTAGAGCGTTAGCGGTAGATCTTCATGGCGACGCTGAGCGAGCTATTAGCCGAACACACCGACTTACCCGGCGTCGCCGTGGACCATCTGCAGCGCGTGGTGGGTGATTGGCAGCTGCTTGCCGATCTGTCCTTCGCCGATCTGCAGCTGTGGGTCGGCGCGGGACCGATCGCGGCGGGCGCCGACATCGTGTGCGTCGCGCAATGCCGTCCGACCACGGCATCCACCGTGCACCACGAGGATCTGGTCGGCACCCTGGCCCTGCAGGCCGACCATCCGCAGGTGTTCGAGGCGTTGATGTCGGGCAAGATCGTCCGCGCCGATCGTGACGTGGAGACCGCGGGCGTCTATCACCCCACCCCGGTGCACGCGATCCGTGAGGCCATTCCGGTGCGCTGCGGCGACGACGTCATCGCGGTGCTCAGCCGGGACACCGACGTACAGCGCTCCCGGGTGCGCAGCACGCTCGAAATCGCCTATGTCGCTTGCGCCGACGATCTGTGCCAGATGATCGCCGACGGCACCTTCCCGACCACCGAGGATCGCGCGGCCACCCATTCCAGTCCGCGCGCCGGTGACGGATTCATCCGCCTCGACACCGAGGGCATCGTCGTCTACGCCAGCCCGAACGCCTTGTCCGCCTATCACCGGATGGGCTTGCAGGCCGATCTCGCGGGCCAGGATCTCGCGGTCCTCACCCGCTCGTTGATCACCGACCCGTTCGACGCGCAAGAGGTGGTCGGCGACATCCAGGCCGCGCTGGCCGGGCGCACCGGCCGCCGGATGGAGGTGGAGGCGCGCGGCGCGACCGTGCTGCTGCGCACCCTTGTGCTGCGCCCGCACGGCGAATTGGCCGGTGCCGCAGTACTTGTGCGCGATGTCACAGAGGTCAAACGCCGGGATCGGGCGCTGCTCAGCAAGGACGCCACCATCCGGGAGATCCACCACCGGGTGAAGAACAACCTGCAGACGGTCGCCGCGCTGCTGCGGCTGCAGGCGCGGCGCACCGAGAACGAGGAGGCGCAGGTCGCGCTCACCGAGTCGGTGCGAAGGGTCACCTCCATCGCGTCGGTGCACGAGATGTTGTCGATGTCGGTGGACGAAGAGGTCGACCTGGACGAGGTGGTCGACCGGCTGCTGCCGATCATGGCCGACGTGGCCACCGTGCACACCGCTCGGATCAAGGTGCGGCGGGCGGGCTCGCTCGGTGTCTTCTCCGCCGAACGCGCGACGCCGCTGGTGATGGTGCTGACCGAGCTGGTGCAGAACGCGATCGAGCACGCCTTCGATTCCGGCGAGAACGGCACGGTGACAATCCGTTCCGAGCGCTCGGCGCGCTGGCTCGACGTGATCATCAGCGACGACGGGCGCGGCCTGCCCGCCGGTTTCAGCCTGGAATCCTCCGACCGCCTCGGCCTGCAAATCGTGCGCACACTGGTGACCGCGGAACTCGGCGGTTCGATCGGCCTGCATCCCGGTGCAGACATCGGAACCGATGCGGTACTGCGGGTTCCGTTGGGGCGGCGTTCCGGCCGTTAGTGGTCCGGCTTAGTTCGGCGATTTCGAAAGGTTCGACCGGCTCGGTGTTTCCGGGCACGGGCGATCTGGCCAGTCGTTTCGTTATATGCGTTGTGGTACAAGAGAGCCCGGCACCTCGAGGGTGCCGGGCTTAAATGCGTTTACCGGACCGGGGCTGATTGGCCCGGTAAATCCAATCGTCTGCTAGACGACGGTGCGGGTGCGCGTGCGTGCGTTGCGACGCTTGAGCGCCCGGCGCTCGTCTTCACTCATACCGCCCCACACGCCGGCATCCTGTCCGGACTTCAGGGCCCAGGACAGGCAGTCGGCGGTAACGGGGCAGCGAGCGCAGACCAGCTTGGCATCGGCAATCTGCGCGAGCGCAGGACCACTGTTACCCACCGGGAAAAACAGTTCGGGGTCCTCGTCGCGACAGATGGCCTTGTGGCGCCAGTCCATTCCTCTGCTCCTTTGCTGGGCGCCGCAAATGGCGCCGACGGTTTGTGGATCGTTCACTTGTGCGACTCGAATGTTTCCGCACGGTTGCTTGTGAATGCTTTCACGAACACCGTAGATGTCAATAGGTATCTGGTGCACCGTGGGGAAGCTCACGCTCTATCGGCCCCCGTTAGGGGAACCTGCCCGGTCCTTTGTACTCGCTCTACCCAGTTTTCGCAGCACTACCACGATGTTTTTCGTGCGTTTCCTGCATCACTCTGGTCGCGGCGCCACGACATCCAAGACGGCGGGCACGGCCGTGAAATCCACCACGTTGCGCTTCCCGATAAAGTCGCCATCGATTTGCAGACCGATGGGTTCCTTCGTCTCGATACGCACGGACGGAACGTTGTCCTCGCGAAACAAATTGCGAGACTTGGGGTTTCCGTCGACTGCCAAGAGCTGTCTGGCAAGCAGCAGTGTAGGCAGTACTGCCATGGAACGCACGGCAAACACGCCGAGACCGTCTTCGAACCTTGTGCCGGGGTTGGTGTGCACCGGCGTGGTGTTGAGGTAGGTCCACGGCGTGGTGTTCGTTACGAAGGCGTAATGCGCATCGGTGACCGGCTCGTGGCCCGGGACCTCGATCCGGACGCTCGGCTCGTTCCGCTTGGCCCGGAAGAACTGTCGTACGGTTGTTCGAAGGTAGCGGGCGGGCGAGGCGGTCTTCCCGTCGGCGCGGCTCGCGTCGATCGCCTCGCACACGTCGGCGTCCAGGCCGACGCCCGCGCTGAAGCAGAACCAGCGGTCATCGGCGAGGCCGAGCCCGATCCGCCGGTCCCGGTCCAGCGTGAGCAGATCGATGAGCTGGTTGGTAGCGGTCACCGGGTCCGGTGAGATGCCGAGCGCCCGCGCGAACACATTCGCCGAGCCGCCGGGAATCACGCCGAGCCTGGGCAGCCAGGCTTGGCCGTCGTTGAGCTCGGGCAGCGGCAGGAAGCCGTTGATGGTCTCGTTGACCGTCCCGTCGCCGCCGTGCACGACGATCAGGTCCATCTCGTTGGTCGCGGCCCACTGCGCCAATTCGGCGGCGTGGCCGCGGTGCTGGGTGTGCGCGACGGTCAGCTGGGTGCGACTCTCCAGGGCGTGTGCCAGCAGGTCCCGGGTCGCCGGCGTGGTCGAGGTGGCATTCGGATTCACGATCAGCAGCGTCCGCACGTCCCGCAGCCTAATCGCCGCCGGATCCGTCCGAAAAGCCGCTGAACCGCCAGCGGTCGCGGCGACGACGACTACGGCGGGTCGTAGGCTTGACGGGTGGCTGAGAACGCGGACGTTTCTGGTGGCGCGCCGAAGACGGTGCGTGGCGCGGGTGGGTTGGTGACGCTGGAGGGTGCCGTCGCCGTGATCACCGCGCTGGTGTTGATCGTGCGCGGGCTGCTCGGCCACGATCAGTCCAAGACCAGCGGGTACGGCACGGCCGCCTGGTTCGGCATCCTCGGCGGCGCGGTGCTCGCCGCGGGCATCGGGCTGCTGCTGGGAAAGCGCTGGGGGCGCGCGATCGCGGTGATCGCCCAGTTGCTGCTGCTGCCGGTCACCTGGTCGTTGCTCACCGACTCGCATCAGCCGGTCTTCGGCACGCTGCTCGGCGTCGTCGTCATCGCCACCCTGGTGCTGCTGTTCGCCCCGGCGTCCACCCGGTGGATGGCCGCCGACTATGCGATCGAGCCCGAGAAATCTTGATCAACGGGGCTTGACCCTGGGTATCGTGCCGTTGACGGCTATTCGGCGAGTGCTGTCCGGCAGAGCGAGTCGGCGCGCCGGGTGGTTTCCGGGAGGTAGGCGAAGCCGAAGCGGCGTGGATGGGCCAAACCCTGTGCGTCACAGGCCAGTAGGCCTGGTGCGGCGTCTAGCTGCGCCAATACCCGCATGGTCGTGGGCAATTCGCGGAAGGCGAGCAGGCCCGGCCCGGCCAGGTCATCATCGGTGAACTACTGCGCTTCCTTAGCGAGCTTGCCCAACGGCTCGCCGGTGAGGCGGTAGCCGACCCACTCGTCTTGCGCTGCGGCGCCGAGGGATTCGTAGAAATCGAGGGACGGCTTGTTCCAGGTGAGCACGGCCCAGTCGAGCCTGCTATAGCCCTTGTCGACGGCCTCCTTGGCCAGGGTGGCGAGCAGCGCCTTGCCGTAGCCTTTGCCGCGCGTTTGCGGCTTGACGTAGAGGTCCTCCAGGTAGATGCCGTGCACGCCGTTCCAGGTGGAGAAGTTCAGGAACCAGATCGCGCAGCCGACCAGGTCGCCGTCCTCCTCGACCACGTGCGCGAAGACCTTGGGATCCGGACCGAACAGCGCGGCGTCCAATTGCGCTGTGGTGACTGTGCATTCGTCGCTGGCCTTCTCGTATTCGGCGAGGTCGTGCACGAGGCCGACCAGGCCCGGCACGTCGGCGGCGACGGCGCGGCGCAGTTCTGCGGTCACAGTGTTACTCCATCAGCGGTGGGAACCAGGTTGTGCGCCAGGATGGTTCGCACAGCGTGTTCATAGCTCAGCACGGTCAGCGCGCCCGTCGACATGGCGAACCGGCGACCCTCCCGCAGGTCGAACTCGGCCCAGCGGGCGATCAATGCCCGGGAGAAGTGCCCGTGCCCGACGAGCACGATATCCCGTTCGGGCAGTAGCGGTTCCACCGAGGCGAGCACTCGATCGGCCCGGGCCCGCACCGCCTCGGCGGACTCGCCGCCCGGCACGGCGCCGGTCCAGATGGTCCAGCCCGGTGCGGTCTCGCGGATCTCCGGAGTGGTCAGGCCCTCGTAGTCGCCGTAGTCCCATTCGGCCAGGTCGTTGTCGACGGTGGGGTCGGTGAGTCCGGCCAGCGCCGCGGTCCGCGCCGCACGCTGGCGCGGGCTGACGAACACCAGCGGATCGCGCAGCTTCAGCGCGGTCAGCAGCGGGCCCGCGGCCCTGGCCTGAGCCTCGCCGTGCTCGGTGAGGGGCAGGTCGGTGCGGCCGGTATGGCGCCGCTGGGTGGACCAGCTGGTCTCACCGTGTCGCAGCAGCACTAGTCGAGCGTCATCGAGTACTGACATGGATCCATCATGGTTCACCCGCCCCGAGCTGTATCGTTCGGCCGGTGTTCCCCCCGGTCAGCTCGGCTGGTCCAGGGTGAGCACGACCAGCGGCAGCGGGCGCTCGACCTTGGATTGGTAGTCGGCGAGCAGCGGATTGTGCGCCAATGCCCAGGCGGCGAACTCGTGGTACTCGGCGCCTTCGAGCGCGTGCGCGGTGCCCTGGTAGGTCTTGTTCCCGAACTCCAGCGTGACCCGAGGGTCGGCCTTCACGTTGTGGTACCAGGCCGGGTATTTGCCTTCGACGAAGGAGCTCACATAGAGGGTCTCGTCGCGGCGCAGCAGGCCGAGCGGGACTACGTGCCGCTTGCCGCTCTTGGCGCCGGTGCTGGTGAGCAGGAGTAGTTCGGCGCCCGCGTAGGCCCCGCCGACCTTGCCGTCGTTCGACCGGAATTCCTCGATGACGCCGTCGTTCCAGTTCGCCATCTGCTCCGCGGAGAACTCCTGGTTCCACGGCGCGTCGGGATCGTCGAAGGAAGTGACCGTCTCGGTCGAATCCGTTGCGGGGCGCTGCGGTTCGCTCATGCCTGCAGTCTGCCGCAACCCACCGACAAGTTTCTGCGCTCAGCCGAGGGCGTAGAGGTCGGTCCCGCGCTGTTCGAGGACGGTCGTGCCGAGCACCGCGACGGAGATGGGCGCGCCGTTGTAGCCGGGGCGGTCCACCGGGATGCGGCCGACCTCGGCGCCGGAGGCGGGATCGAGGGCGGCGATCGCGCCCTGGGTCGGCATGAGCAGCCGGCCCGCCATCATGCTCGGCGAGCCGAGCGCGTTGGCGGCGGTCCAGATCGGGTCGAAGGTGCTGCCGTTCAACGCGATAACGCTGTTGCCGGTGAAAACCAGGTAGGCCGAACCGATTCGGGTTGTCGCCGTCTTGTCGCTGAGCGGTGCCGAAAGCTGGTGCACCACAATCGGATTACCGGTCGCGTCGTAAACGGCCAGGCGCGGGGCGGCCGCTTCGACGCCCGCGGCGGCCGGTCCGCCCGGCAGGTAGAGCACGATCCTGCTGTCCGACACCGCTAGTACGCGCGCGTCGGGCGAATCCGCGCCCGCCCCGGTCAAGATGTGCGAGCCGAACTCCTCGGGCACCGTGTTGTCCTTCGGCGCGGGATTCAGCATGGTCAGCCGGTCGGCCGGATCGTCGGGGCAGCGCTCCAGCACGCCGAGCCGGGACGGGCTCGAACCCGAGGACAGCAGCGTGCAGCCTTTGCGCGGTTGGGTTTTCACGTTCACCGGTGCGTCGACGAACCCGTATTCGATGGTGCGTACCAGGTCCGAGCGCCACATCTCCAGCCGCTTCGGTCCCTGCGCGAGCACGTAGGTGCCGTCGACCGACAGCCGCACGGACTCGTCCATGTAGCTGCTGCGCGCGGTGCGCCTGGCGCCGCTGTCGCCGGCCAGCAGGGTGGCCTGGCTGCAGCCGCGTTCGTCGCGGTAGACCGCTACCACGGTGCTGAACTGGCCCTCGACCCCGCAGAGCGGCATGTCGCGGCGGTAGTGCCACAGGTCCTGGCCGGTGCGTGGGTCGTGGCCGGTGACCGTGCCGTCGGCCGCGGTGACCGCGACGCCCGCCGAGGTCAGCGCCCTGCCGCTGGCGGTATCGGGCGCATGCCACAGCTCACGCAGCGAGGTGGGCAATTGGTCGGCGGCGGCCGGAGTCGGTACCGGCGAGCTGGCGGTCACCGACTCGGTGCCGTTCGCATCGCCGCGCACCCACACCACCACCGCCGCGATCACCACGAGTACGGCGATCGCGGCAGCGGAGATGACGTCGGCGCGCGTTCGCCGCTCGGGTGCGAGCACGATTGCGAGAGTAGCGGATCCGGCCGGTCAGACCGAAGCCGTGGCGGGCTCTACCGCGCTACCACTGTCTTCGGACACGTTGTCACCGGCGGGCTTACGGCGACGGCGCCTGCGACGCGCGGGCTGGTCGCCCGACTCCGCGTCACCGATTCCGTTGTCGTCCGCGGCGTCGGCGGTGGCTTCGGCAGCGTTGTCGGAGCCGTTGTCGCCCTCGCCGGCGGGCTTGCGCCGACGGCGCCTGCGACGGGCAGGCTGGTCGCCGTTCTCGTCGGCGGGTGCGTCATCGGCCGGGTGCGCGCCGTTGCGCGGCGCGTCCTCGGATCCGTCGGCCGCGGTGCCGTTCCCGTTGGTCTCGGCCTCGTCGATCGGCTGGCCGCGCACCGTGCGCTTGCGGTTGCGCTTGCGCGGGGCCCGCGCGGGGCGCTCCACCACGACCGCGTCCTCGTCGCGCTCCGGCTTGGCCTTGCGGACCGTGCCGGTCACGCCCTCGGGGATGCCGAGTTCGGCGAACAGGTGCGGCGAGCGCGAGTAGGTCTCCACCGGCTCGGCGATGCCGAGGCCGAGGGCCTTGTCGATACCGGCCCAGCGGCCGAGCTCGTCCCAGTCGATCAGCGTCACCGCGATACCGGTGCGCCCGGCCCGGCCGGTGCGCCCGATCCGGTGCACGTAGGTCTTCTCGTCCTCGGGGCACTGGTAGTTGATGACGTGGGTGATGTCGTCGATGTCGATGCCACGCGCCGCGACGTCGGTCGCGACCAGCACGTCGATGCCGCCCTTGCGGAACTTGTTGAGCGCCTTCTCGCGGGCGATCTGACCGAGGTCACCGTGCACGGCGCCGACCGAGAAACCGCGCTCGGCCAGATCGTCGGCGACCTTCTGCGCGGTGCGCTTGGTCCTGGTGAAGATCATGGTCGCGCCGCGGCCCTCGGCCTGCAGGATCTTGGCGACCAGCTCGCTCTTGTCCAGCGCGTGCGCACGGTAGACGAACTGCGCGGTGCGCTCGTGGATGGCCGTTTCGTGCGCTTCCTCGGCCCGGATGTGCGTGGGGCGGCTCAGGAACGTGCGGGCCAGGGTGATGATCGGGCCCGGCATGGTGGCCGAGAACAGCATGGTCTGGCGTTTGTCCGGGACCATGGTCAGGATGCGTTCGATATCGGGCAGGAAGCCGAGGTCGAGCATCTCGTCGGCCTCGTCCAGCACCAGCACGCCGACCTTGCCGAGGATCAGGTGGTTCTGGTTCGCCAGGTCGAGCAGGCGGCCCGGGGTGCCGACGACGACGTCGACGCCGGTGCGCAGCGCCGCGATCTGCGACTCGTAGGGACGGCCACCGT
This sequence comes from Nocardia sp. NPDC051321, assembly GCF_044455225.1. Classification (NCBI taxonomy): domain Bacteria; kingdom Bacillati; phylum Actinomycetota; class Actinomycetes; order Mycobacteriales; family Nocardiaceae; genus Nocardia; species Nocardia sp. NPDC051321. The sequence goes on from NZ_JBITEM010000001.1 coordinate 790,933, forward strand.
AGATGGAGGCCACCTTCAGCGGGCCCTGGTGGTTGGTCAGGTACTTGCTCGCGTTCTCCAGGTCGGAGGTGACCTGGATGCACAGCTCGCGGGTCGGCACGATGACCAGCGCCCGCGGCGTGCCGTCCAGCGGCGTGGTTCCGGTGTCGGCGGTGGCAATGCGATGCAGCAGCGGCACGCCGAAACCGAAGGTCTTACCCATGCCGGTGCGGGCCTGACCGATGAGATCTTCACCGGCGAGCGCCAACGGAAGAGTGAGTTCCTGAATAGCGAAAGTACGTTCGATGCCGATCTCGTCGAGCGCGCGCACGATTTCGTCGCGAACGCCCAATTCGGCAAATGTGGGTGCGGTATGTGTTGCGTCCAGTTCGGCGGTCAGTAGCGTCTCCGCGACCCCGGGTTCCTGTTCGACAGTGATCTTGCTCAGGTTCGTGCCTTCCTCGTAATCGCGTCCCGCGCGCACGAGGTGGGGCGGACCGGTCGGCCCGCGACGACCACGTCTCCGCCTGTGATACTCACCCGGCCACGTTCCGGATGTCTTCGGGTGCTGCGGCTAGGCGGCTACCTCGGGAGACATCGGCGCGGCGCACTGGTGATGCGAAGCTGGTGCGCGCACATTTTCCTGGACGACGAAACCTCGGCTCGTAATGCCGATCGGCCGGTCCCGCGGGGCGGTACGCGCACTGATCTGGCAACTCCATCGAGCGAAACTTTTCGTTGTCCGGTGCGATTGTAGCGTGATATTGTGCGCGGCTCGAATTGCCGCCACCGATTAATCGGAAACCGAACTCCGGTATCGCGCTGCCGTTCATCGACGTACGCTGCGCGACATGGCAATTCATCCCGCGCGGCAAATCTGGAAGACTCTCGAGCCACTACACGACGTGGTCTATTTCGGGGCCGGTGTCAAGGAGGCAGGAGTCGCGATCGGACTGCGCGGTTACTGGCAAACTTACTTCGCATTTCGGGCGGCACCGCTCGGCGCGGTGACCCCCGCCACAGTGCAGGCGATCTTTGCCGGTTTCCATCCGGAAATGGTGCGCAAAGCACTGCCGGGGGCCTGGTCACGGGCCACCCCCGAGCAGTGCCTCGCGGTCAGGCTCGACCTGTCTACCGCGCTGCTGCGCGGTCTCGGGGCGGGGGAAGCGGAATGTGCCCGCGCGGTCTCACTGCTCACGCCGGTGCTCGAACAGGCCGATCCGACCGGCAGGCCGCTCTACGCGGCGAACGCGGCGCTGCCGCTGGCCGCGGATCCGGTGGGCGCGCTCTGGCAACTGACCACCTCGTTGCGTGAGCATCGAGGTGACGGGCACGTGGCCGCGTTGGTGACGCACGGCCTGACCGGGCGGCAGGCGATGGTCATGCAGGCGGCGGCAGGCAAGGCGACGGAATCGGTGCTGCGCGGGGCGCGTGGGGTGTCCGACCGGGAGTGGGCGGACGCGTTCGATGAATTGCGAGCCAGGGGAGTGGTGGAGGGGGAGCCGGTCAGCCCGGCGCTGACCGGCAGTGGCGCCGAGTTGCTCGGTCGCGTCGAGGCGAGCACGGACGACGCGGCCTGGAACGGCGCGCTTGCGGTGCTGTCCGCCGACTCCGTCACCGAGTTGACGACCTCGCTCGCGCCGCTGGCCGACCGAGTGCACGCCGCCATCGTGCCGATGGCCAATCCGCTCGCCATGGGCAAGCGATAGCCGCGAAACCGGACTTGCCTGTTACCGCCGGTACCGATATGTGAGACATTTTCGGGGTGAATATCGCGGACACCGTCACGATCGCCGCCCGCAACGCGTGGGCGTTGACCTTCGGTTCGGGCGTCGAGGCACCCGACCCCACCCCGTCGACCGTGCTGTGGGACGAGCCGCACCGCCAGCTGCGCCGCTTCGAGCATCGCCATGGTGCGGCCGAGACTTACTCGGCCGCAACGGATTCCGCGGTGCTGCTGGTGCCGCCACTGGCCGCGCCTGCCAGCTGCTTCGACCTGCGCCCGGACCAGAGCCTGGCCGGTTTCCTGCTGGAGACCGGCCGCGCGCCGTACGTGATCGACTACGGCGACATCACCTTCGGCGATCGGCGGATGGGCTTCGAGGACTGGATCGACGAGATCCTGCCCGAGGCGGTGCTGCGCACCTCCGCCGATCGCGACGGCAGGCCGGTCGATCTGGTCGGCTGGTCGCTGGGCGGCACGCTGGCATTGCTCACCGCCGCCGCGCATCCCGAGCTGCCGATCCGCTCCATCACCGTGGTCGGCGCCCCGCTGGACTACGACAAGATGACGGGCATCCCGCAGCTGCGCGCGGTCGCCAAGCTCACCGGCGGCATCGGGACCTCGACACTGGTGCGCGCCGCGGGCGGCGTGCCAGCGCCGCTGACCAGAATCGCGTACAAGATCACCTCCTGGGACCGCGAGCTGACCCGGCCGTGGTTCGTCGCCAGCAATATCGCGCGCACCGAGACGCTGGCCAGGATGGAAACCATCGACCGGTTCATGGCCGAGATGCCCGGTTATCCCGGCCGCTTCTACGGCCAGCTGTGGGGCAGGTTGATCCTGAACAACGACATCGGCCGTGGCGTCGTGCGGCTGGGCAAGCGGCGCATCGAGCTGGCTCAGGTGAGCGCGCCCGTGCTGCTGGTCGGCGGTCCCACCGACGTGATCACCCCGGCCGCCGCCGTCGAGGCGGGCACAAGGACCCTCACCGGCGCGGCCTCGGTGCGCTACGAAACCGCGCCGGGCAGCCACCTCGGCATCCTCACCGGACCTGACGCACGCAACTCGACATGGGCGTATTTGGACAAGTTCTTGGCGGAGACAGCGTGAATGTGGACAACTTTCGCTCCCCGGCGGCGTGACCGCTGACGAGTACTAGGCTAGGGCCATGGGAGCACAGTCACCTGCCGCGCTGGGTGTTTCGTCGACCGATGCCGACCTCGCCGATCATCCCGGCGTCATAGATCTGTTCGCGGTGCTCGCCTACGGTGAGATATCCGCGTTCTACCGGCTGGCCGAGGAAGCCAAGCTGTCGCCGACGCTGCGCGGCAAGGTAGCGGTAGCGAAAATGGCCTCCGCCGAGATGGGCCATTTCAACGCGCTGGAGTCGGCGCTCGCCGAGCGTGGCGTCGACATCTTCGACGCGATGGCGCCGTTCGTGCGCGCGCTGGACGCCTATCACGCGTCCACCGACCCCTCGACCTGGCTCGAGTCGATGGTGAAGTTCTACGTCGGCGATGGCATCGCCGCCGACTTCTACACCGAGATCGCCGGCGCGCTGCCCCCCGAGGTCGCCGAGGTGGTCCGCGACGTGCTCGCCGAGACCAGCCACTCCGAATTCGTCGTCGAGGAGGTGCGGCGCGCGGTCGCGACCAGCCGCTCCGAACGCGACCGGCTCACCCTGTGGGGCAGGCGCCTGCTCGGCGAGGCGATCACCCAGGCGCAGTACGTGATGGCGCAGCGCGACGAGCTGACCGAACTGGTGCTCGGCGCCGCGGGCGACCTCAACGGCATCGCCGCGCTGTTCGAGCGCATGCAGGCCAGCCACGCCGAGCGGATGGCGCAGCTCGGTATCTAGAACTCTTATTCGTTGACGGCGGCTGGGCGGACCAGCCGCAGGCCGTGGGTCTGCGCCTGGGCCTGGTCGGTGAGCCACACGATGACGCTCTGATCGCGGTCGGCCTCGAGCGTCTCGAACGGGACCTGCACCAGGCCGTGCACCGGATGATCGATGTGCAGCATGCCGGAGATGCTCGCCCCGACGTGATGCGGCTTCCAGCGTCCCGCGAACTCCGGGTGGCGGCGCAGCGCGTCGATCGTCTCCAGCAGCGAATCGTCGCCCGGCCAGCGCAGCTTGGCCCGCGACAGTGCGGCGGCGAACATGTCCGCCGCTTCGGACCAGTTCCGCAGCACCTGCCGCGCGGCCGGATCCCGGAAGGTGTACCAGGCCAGGTTCGGCTGCCCCTCGTTGTCGAGCAGGCCGAGCGGCGCGACGAAGTCCGCCCATGCCGCGTTCCAGCCGAGCACATTGAGCCTGCGGCCGACCACGAACGCGGGGGTCGGCTGCAACGCGCGCAGGATCGACTGAATCGTGTCTGCGACCTTCTCCTCAGCGGATTCGCTACCGGGGCACCGTGATTCGTTCCCGGAGGCGAGCGCGAGCATGCTGAAGTGGTGCCGCTCGTTGCCGCGCAGCAGCAGCGCGTCGGCGAGCGCGTCGACCACCGCAACCGAGGGGTTGGTGTCGCGACCCTGCTCCAGCCGGGCCAGATAGTCCGCGCTGACACCGGCGCGCACGGCGACCTCCTCGCGGCGTAAGCCCGGCGTCCTGCGCCGCCTGCCCTCCGGCATGCCGACGTCGCCGGGCCGCAGTTCAGCCCGCCGTGCGATGAGGAATTCCGCGAAACCGTTGCGTGCCATGGGGTCCATCGTGCCGTGTCCTAGGAGGCTTAGCCTCGCCCTGTCAGGACCAGGATAACGGCGGTCTGGTTAACGGACCGTGGTCCGGCCAAGGTGGTTGGTATGACAACTTCTTCCGAATCCACCACGGCCCAGTCGCTCAAGCCTGGCGCCTGGACCCTGGACACCGCGCACTCGTCGGTGGCCTTCACCGTTCGCCACCTCGGCATCTCCAAGGTGCGCGGCGGATTCACCCGGTTCGAGACCGAATTCGTGGTCGACGAGTCCGGCGCCGCCACCCTCGGCGCGACCATCCACCTCGAGTCGTTCGACACCGGCAACGCCGACCGCGACGCGCACATCCGCACCGCGGACTTCCTGGACGCCGCGAACCGCCCGACGCTCACCTTCCGCGCCACCGAGCCGGTGCAGATCGCGGAGAGCTTCGAGGTCGAGGGCGAGGCCACCATCGGCGGCGTCACCAAGCCGGTCACCCTGGACGTCGAGTGGGGTGGCGTGCAGGAGTTCGGCGCGACCGGCGACCGGCACGCGGGATTCTCCGCCACCGGCACCATCAAGCGCACCGACTTCGGCGTCGGCGGCCTGATGCCCGGCATGCTGAGCGACAAGGTCAACATCGAGCTCGAGATCCAGCTCATCGAGCCGAAGGACTGATTTCGAAAGAACATGGGTAACTCGTCGGGGACGGGCTAACCCCGCCAGCACCTATGCCGCCGGTCGCCGACGGCACTGCATGGACGCCTAAGTCTGGCCTGAATTCACGGGGAGGCGGGTGAGCCGCAGGCAGGCGTCTGCCGTCGCGCCGTTGCCCTGCACTAGCCTGGGAACGACAGCACAGGACTCTTACGTTCGGAGGTTGGCCGTGGAGGTCAAGATCGGTATTTCGGATAGCCCGCGCGAGCTTTTGATCAACAGCTCGCAGACCCCGGATGAGGTCGAGGCGCTGGTGTCCGGTGCGCTGAACGGCAGCGGCGGCGTCGTGTCTCTGACCGACGACAAGGGTCGCAAGTTCCTGATCCAGGCCTCGAAGGTCGCCTACGTCGAGATCGGCACCGTCACCAGCGGCCGAGTCGGCTTCGCCACTGTGTAGTTTTCTCGGCCCAGGCCGACAGCAACGAGCCCCTGCAACCATCGGATGCAGGGGCTCGCGCTTGTTCGAAGCATTCAGTCGATCGGGTGCAGCGGGACGCGGGATAGACCACCCCAGGCGAGGGAGACGGTCGTGTCGATGGCCTCCTCCTTCGGGATGGGCCGGTCGGCCTCCAGCCAGTAGCGCGCGGTGAATTGGCTCGCGCCGACCAGGCCGACCGCGAGGATGCGCGCCCGGTACGGGTCCAAGCCGGAATCGTGCGCGACCACATCGAACACCGCGTCGACACAGGCCTCGGTGGCCTGCTCGACCCGGCGCTGCACCTGCGGCTCGCTGGTCAGGTCGGATTCGAAGACGAGCCGGAAGCCCTGCATCTCGTTGTCGACGAAATCGAAGTAGGCCTGCACGGCGGCGCGCACGCGCTGCCGGTTGTCGGTGGTCGACCGCAGTGCCTGCCGGACGCTGGAGACCAGCATGTCCACGTAGTTCTGCAGCACCGCCAGGTACAGCTCCAGCTTGCTGGTGAAGTGCTGATACAACACCGGCTTGCTCACTCCGGCGCACTGCGAGATCTCGTCCATGCCCGCGGCGTGATAGCCGCGCTGCACGAAGACTTCGCTGGCCGCCGCGAGTAGCTGCAGACGTCGCTCGTCACGCGGAAGCCGGGTGCCGCGTTTGGCAGGCTCGGACGACGATCTACGAGACGCCATCCGGTCCACGAGGTCAGTCATTTCGGCTCTCCCAGTTGATTCCCCGGCAAGGGGTAAGCACCGGGTATCCCAAGAACGATACTCGGTTGTTGCCCGCCCGCAGACCGGCCCCGGAGAACTGGTGGAACGCGGTGAGAAATGTCGCACCCGCCGGCCGATGTGGCGTGCCCGACGGCGCCGCTTGCTCCCTGTGAGAACCTGGTGTTCGTGACTTTCCGCGCCGACCGACCCGGGGAGCGGCATGCCGATCCTCCGGTTACGTCCGGCGGCGGGCGCGATTCGCGCCGCCGTGCTGGCCCCGGCGCGCCCGGTTCCGTAGGGTCGGAACCCGTGGCAAGGTCAGGCCAAGAGGCAAAGCCCGATTCGCCGCGCCGCGACCGCAACGGCGTCGAGATCTACGATCCGCTCGGCCTCTACGGTCAGCAGGATCGTTCGCACCAACCCTTGCGGGCCAGTTGGGATCCCACCGCCGCGGCCGAGGGCAGAACCAGGGAGCGGCCCGAGCGCAGCGTCAAAAAGCAAAGTGCGCTAGGACGATTCGTCTCCACCTACGGTTGGCGGGCATATGCGTTGCCGGTGCTTTTCGCGGTCACGGTTTTGGTGGTGGTCGACGCGGTGCGCGGTTCCGACCCGGCGACCACGGTGAGCGGCGTGCCCGGTCTCGGGCACCTGAGTCCCCGCGCCGCGAACAACGGCATCATCGGCGGACCGACCGGCGACGGCCACTTTCCCACCGACCTGCCGACCGGCGCACTGCCGGAGGGCGGCAGCTTCGCCGAAACCGGCACGGGCACTTGGCATACGGTGCCGGGATCGACCGCTCAGATCGGCACCGGATCCGACTCGGTCTTCCGCTACACCGTCGAAATCGAGGACGGCGTCGACACTTCGGGTTTCGGCGGCGACCAGTCGGTGGCGAAGTTGATCGAGTCCACCCTCGCCAACCCGAAAAGCTGGACACACGACCAAAAGTTCGCCTTCCGCCGAGTCGACCAGGGCGACACCGACTTCCGCGTCTCGCTCACCTCTCGCGAATCCAGCCGCAAGGCCTGCGGTTTCGAGATTCCGATCGACTCTTCTTGCTACAACGCCGATCTCGGCCGGGTGGTGCTCTCCGAGGTGCGCTGGGTGCGCGGCGCCATCGCCTTCGAGGGCGACATCGGCTCCTACCGGCAGTACCAGATCAACCACGAGGTCGGCCACGCCATCGGGTACCACCAGCATCAGCCGTGCGAGACCGACGGTGGCCTCGCGCCGGTGATGATGCAGCAGACCTTCGGCACCAAGAACAACGACATCGCCACCCTCGAACCGGACGGCGTGGTCCCGATGGACGGCAAGCGCTGTCGCTTCAACCCCTGGCCGTACCCCCGAGGTTGACCCGATCCCCGGTGCGCGACGATAGGTCGGGAAGAACGGTCTGGTCGCGGGTGTTGTAAGTCGAGATCGACCCATTCGATTCGAGGAGTCCTGGACGTGTCATCACCTAAGTCCCTGCCGCCGTTGGTCGAGCCTGCCGCGGAGCTGACCAAGGACGAGGTCGCCCGCTACAGCCGCCACCTGATCATTCCCGACCTGGGCGTGGACGGGCAGAAGCGGTTGAAAAACGCCAAGGTGCTGGTGATCGGCGCGGGTGGGCTCGGCTCCCCGGCGCTGCTGTACCTGGCCGCGGCCGGCGTCGGCACCCTCGGCATCGTCGAGTTCGACGAGGTGGACGCCTCGAATCTGCAGCGCCAGATCATCCACGGCGAGTCCGACATCGGCCGTCCCAAGGCCGACAGCGCGCGCGACTCCATCCTCGAGATCAACTCCGGCATCGACGTGCGCCTGCACAAGCTCCGGCTGGAGCCGGAGAACGCCGTCGAGCTGTTCGCCGACTACGACCTGATCGTCGACGGCACCGACAACTTCGCCACCCGCTACCTCGTCAACGACGCGGCGGTGCTGGCAGGCAAGCCCTACGTGTGGGGCTCCATCTACCGCTTCGAGGGCCAGGTCTCGGTCTTCTGGGAGGACGCGCCGGACGGGCGCGGCATCAACTACCGCGACCTCTACCCGGAGGCGCCGCCGCCGGGCATGGTGCCGTCCTGCGCCGAGGGCGGCGTGCTCGGCGTGCTGTGCGCGTCCATCGGCTCGGTGATGGTGACCGAGGCGATCAAGCTGCTCACCGGTATCGGTGAGCCGCTGCTCGGCCGCCTGATGGTCTACGACGCACTGGACATGAACTACCGGACCATCAAGCTGCGCCGTGACCCGGAGCGGCAGCCGATCACCGAACTGATCGACTACGAGGCGTTCTGCGGGGTGGTGTCCGAAGAGGGCCAGGCCGCCGCGGCCGACTCGACGGTCACCGCACGCGAGCTGAAGGATCTGCTCGATTCGGGCAAGGAGATCGAGCTGATCGACGTGCGCGAGCCGGTCGAGTGGGACATCGTGCACATCGAGGGCGCGAAACTTATTCCGAAGGACCGCATCCTGTCCGGCGAGGCCCTCTCGGAGCTCCCGCAGAATCGCCCGATCGTGCTGCACTGCAAAACCGGCGTCCGCTCCGCCGAAGCCCTGGCCGCCCTCAAGCGCGCCGGTTTCTCCGACGCCACCCACCTGCAGGGCGGAGTCATCGCCTGGGCCCGCCAAATCGACCCCACCCTCCCCGTCTACTAACCGACCCAAGGCGCCCTTCACTCCGTCAGACCGGCCGAAGGGCGCCGTCGGTCACTTGGTCCGTGGGGGCGGGGGTTGCGATTCGGCGCGGCGTGCTGTACGGCGTCCACCTCAGCGGTACGGTACGGCCGTGACTTCTGTGGAACCCCCCGAGCACGTGCGTGCCACGTTCGGTCTACGCGAGGTTTCCCCGGTCACCTTGGGCGACTGGGAAGGTGGCTGGCGGTTCGGCGACGTGGTGCTCAGCCCGGTCGCCGATCATGCGCGGGCGGCCTGGTCGGCGAAGGTGCGCGAGACGCTGAAGGTGGACGGGTTGCGGCTGGCTCGTCCGGTGCGCGCGACCGACGGGCGCTACGTGGTTTCCGGCTGGCGGGCCGACACATTCTTGGAGGGCATCCCGGAGCCCAGGCACGACGAGGTGGTTTCGGTATCGCTGCGCCTGCATCAGGCGACCACCCACCTGGAGCGGCCGCGCTTCCTGGTGCAGCCGCCCGTTGCCCCGTGGGTCGACGTTGATGTGTTCGTCGCCGCCGATCGGGCCGCCTGGGAGGCGGTGCCGCTGCGCAGCCTGCGGGCCGGCGGCACGCTGCCCTCGGCGGATTCGCCGGACGGGCAACGCAGCATGGAGCTCATCGGCCAGCTGGCCACCCTGCGCAAGCCGGTGCAATCGCCAGCCCAGCTGGTGCACGGCGATCTGTTCGGGACGGTGCTGTTCGCCGGGACGTTCACGCCGGGCCTCACCGACATCACGCCGTACTGGCGGCCCGCGCCGTGGGCGGCCGGGGTGATCGTGGTGGACGCGCTGGCCTGGGGCGGCGCGGACGACGGACTGCTGGAGCGTTGGCGGGACTTGCCGGAGTGGCCGCAGATGTTGTTGCGCGCGGTCATGTTCCGGCTCGCCGTGCATGCGCTGCATCCGCGCTCGACGCCGGAGGCGTTCCCCGGTTTGGCACGCACGGCGGACATGGTCCGCCTGATGCTTTAGCACGCAAACGTCGGCCGCCGAAAGCCTTGTCGATCAAAGGCTCTCGGCGGCCGACGGGCGTTATCCGTTGTGCCGGTTACACCTTGGCGTAGGCCAGCGACGGCATCCGCTGCACGGCGAACGAGGACCGCAGGTAGAACCACCAGGTGACCGCGCCCATCAGCAGGAACGCCACCGCGTAGCCCCAGAACGCGGGCGCCATCGTGTGGTAGTGCACGTTGGACAGCCGCAGCGCTTGCTGCAGCAGCCAGCCGCCCGAGGCGCCGACCGCGCCGATCACGCCGATCGCCGCCCCGGCCTGCCGCCGGGCCGAGGCGGTGGACTCGGTGATGTCCAGGCCGTGCTCGGCGGCGTACTTCTTGGAGATCGCGCTGAAGATGGTCGGGATCATCCGGTAGGTCGAGCCGTTGCCGATGCCGGTCATCACGAACAGCACCAGGAACGAGATCAGGTACAGCGGAAAGCTTTTCAGCTCCAGCGAGGCCATGATCAAGGCGACCGAGACGGCCATGCCGACGAACACCCACAGGGTGATCTTGGCGCCGCCGATCTTGTCGGACACCCAGCCGCCGAACGGACGGCTGAACGACCCGACGAACGCGCCGAGGAAGGCGAGGTTGCCGATGGTGCTGATCCAGCCGATATTGGCCAGGCTCGGGAAGTTGGCCTTGATCAGCGTCGGGAAGGCGAAGGAGAACCCGATGAACGAGCCGAAGGTGCCGACGTAGAGCACCGCCATCACCCAGGTGTGCCGATTGGTCAGCGCCAGCTTGTAGGACCTACCGTCGGACTTGGCCGTCGCGATGCTGTCCATGTAGCGCAGCGCGGCGACGAACGCGACCAGGATGAACGGGACCCACACCAGGATGGACAGCGTAATGCCGAAGCGGTAGCCCGCCGGGTCCTTGGCCATGATGTGCGTGCCGAGCGTGATCAGCAGGGGCAGCACCAGCTGCGTCTGTGCCACACCGAGATTGCCGCCCGCCGCGTTGATGCCGAGCGCCGCGCCCTTCTTGCCCTCGGGGAAGAAGAAGTTGATGTTCGACATCGACGAGGAGAAGTTGCCGCCGCCGACACCGGCCAGCGCGGCCAGGATCATGAAGACCCACATGGGCGTGCCGGGCTGGTTGATGAAATACGCCAGGCCGAGCGTCGGAATGAGCAGCATCGCCGCGCTGAACGCGGTGAACGCGCGCCCGCCGAATTTCGGAATGGCGAAGGTGTACGGAATGCGCAGCGCCGCACCGACCAGCGTCGGGGTCGACGACAGCAGCAGCGCGTTGCTCACCGCGGTCGGATCGCCCTTGCCGAGCCCGGCCAGGAAGCCGAAGCCCGCGGCACCCATGCTGGTGACCACGGTGCCCCAGATGACCCAGATGCTGAAACCGAGGTTCTCGGCGAACACCGACAGCATCAGGTTCTTGCGCGCGGTCCGCGCGCCGCCGGACTCCCAGAACTTCAGGTTGTCCGGCTCCCACTGCGTCAGCCAGCGTCCGCGGGTCTGATGCTCGAAGGCCGGGGTGTCCGATGGAGCGTCAGTCGCGCTGTCCGACTCGGTGCCGGTTGCGGCTGCGATGGCAGTCATCGGCGTCCTCTCGTTCGCACTCGACCGGCCCTCATCGCGGCACTGGCGCCGCCGGCGGAGTCGAGTTTGCCTAGCTACGGTCGTTTCACAACGTAGGGGCCGGTTGTTGCGGCGTCGTGGCTTCGCGTGACGTTCGAGGCAATTCCGACTCACACCTGGGACGGACGGCAAGTGAGAGTTGCCCACCCGGCGTCCGCTCCGGCGAAAGAGCGCTGACTATCGCACGTCGGGATATTCGGCGATCAGCGTGTTGAGGAAGCAACGGGCCGCCTCGGCCGCCCGTTGCGGGTCGCCGTCGATCACGGCGTGCACCAGTTCGGCGTGCGCCTCGGGGAAGGAATCGTCGGATTTCAACGTCCTGGCCCGGATCACCTGTTCGATGATCGGTAGCAGCGAGTCGTAGAACTCGAGATAGACGGCGTTGTGGCTGGCCACCACGATGGCGCGGTGCAACTCGACGTCGGACTCGATCGCGGTGGGGTTGTCGTCGTTGTACGCCTTGTCCCGCTCGCTGAGCAGCTGGAGTAGGTTCGCGATATCCGTGTCGTCCCGGCGGCGCGCGGCCAGTGCGGCGGCCGTGGTGTCGAGCGCTAGGCGGAGTTCGAGGACATCCCGTTCTTCGGCGTCGGCGAAGTACTTGCCGAGGGTGCCGCCGAGGTCGGAGGAGGCGATCACATAGGTTCCCGAACCTTGGCGTCGCTCCAACATCCCCGCGTGGACGAGGGCCTGCACGGCCTCGCGCACGGTGTTTCGACCCGTTCCGGTGAGCTCGGTCAGCTCCGGTTCGGTAGGGATGCGGGAGCCGATGGGCCAACGGCTGGAACGAATTTCGGCACGCAGCTGCTCGGTGACCTGGGCGATGAGGCTGGTGCGCCGGACTGGTTGCACTTGCATAGAGTACCGCTCATCACAAATCGTTGCCTCCTATCATCCGGTCATCCTATGATTTCGCAGTGACCGCTACCCTTCAGAAAACCTCGACCGAGCAGGAATCACCGCAGGTCGAGCGGCGTCGGCGCGCGCTGACGGAGGGTCGTCTCCTTGTTCTAGCGGCCATCGTCATGTCCGCGCTCACGCTCCGCGTCGCGGTCACCGCGTTCAGTCCGCTGGCCGAGCGCATCGGCAACGATGTGGGTTACGGAACCGCGGTCGTCGGCGTCTTCGGCATGATCCCGACCGCGATGTTCGCGGTGTCCGGCCTGCTGACCCCGGTGCTGGTCCGCCGCCTCGGACTCGAGCGCACCGCGCTGGTCGCCATGCTGATGGCGGGCCTCGGCCAGCTGGTCCGGGTGCTGCTGTCCGGCACCGGCGAACTCCTCGTCTTCTCCGCCCTGGCACTCGCGGGCATGGGCATCGGCAACGTGGTGATCCCGCCGCTGGTGAAGCGCTACTTCGCCGATCGGCTCGCGGTGGTCAGCTCGCTCTACATCATGATGGTGCAGCTCGGCACCGTGGTGCCCGCGTTCGTCGCGGTCCCGATCGCCGACGCGCACGGCTGGCGGATCTCGCTCGGCCTGTGGTCGGTGCTCGGCTTCGCGGCGGTACTGCCGTGGCTCGGCGTGCTGCGTGACCGGCGCGGCCGCGACGTCCAGGACACCACCGCGCTGCCCACCGACGCGCCGCGGGCCGGCCGGGTCTGGCGTTCGCCGGTCGCCTGGGGCATGGCGGGCATGTTCGGCATGACGTCCTTGATCACCTACGCGCTGTTCACCTGGCTGCCCAAGATCCTCAGCGACGCCGGAGCAAGCGCCGGCTTCGGCGGGTCGATGCTCGGCCTGTTCGCGGTGGTCGGTCTGGGCGCGGCGCTCAGCGCGCCAACGGTCGTCACGCGATTCCGCAATCCGTTCCCCGTCGTGGTCGGTTGTGCGGCCTTCTTCATCGCCGCCTTCGTCGGCCTGCTCGTCGCCCCGATGAGCGTGCCCATCCTGTGGGTGGTGCTGCTCGGCCTTGGCCCGAGCACCTTCCCGATGGCACTGACCCTGATCAACCTGCGCACCAACACCCCAGGCGGCTCCGCCGCCCTCTCCGGCTTCACCCAGGGCGTCGGCTACGCCGTCGCCTGCGTCGGCCCGCTGCTGTTCGGCGTGCTGCACTCGGCCACCGACGGCTGGCTCGCGCCGTTCCTGCTGCTCGGCGTCGCCGTGCTGGTGCTGCTGGCCGGTGCCTGGCTGGCCTGCAAGCCGCGGATGCTCGAAGACACCTGGTGAACTGAGCGCTGCCGGTGAGGTTGTCCGAATCGGATGACCTCACCGTTCGAGTTGCGGGGCGGTGCGGGGGCGTTCAGGCTGTTCGCAGCACACCTCACCGGCTGACTCCCGCGCGATCGGCCTCCTCGTGACGCACGGAAACCGTTGCGTCACACCCGCGTAACATTCCGCCGAGCTCACCCGGGTGTTCGGGCCGCCGTGAGCAACCGTTGATACGCCGGTCATCGCGCGCAGCATGGCGGCAATACCTGTTTCCTACCGTGGGGCCAACCGGATCATTGGAGGCCCTTCTTGAGCACCCCGACGAATCACCCAGTCGCACCTGCCCTGCGCAAGACCGCCGTGGTCGTCGGCCATGGCATGGTCGGGCATCGTTTCGTGGAGGCGCTGCGCTCGCGGGACGAGGCGGGCCAGTGGCAGGTGGTCGTGCTGAGCGAGGAGCGGCTGCCCGCCTACGACCGCGTCGGCCTTTCGGCGTACGTAGGGGCGTGGGACAGCGCCGCGCTGGCGCTGCCCGGCAATGAATACGCCGGTGACGCACTGGTCGAGCTGCGGCTCGGGCAGCGGGCCGAGACGATCGACCGGGATGCCCGCAAGATCACCACCTCGGCCGGCGACACCATCGCCTACGACGCCCTGGTGCTCGCTACGGGCTCGTACGCGTTCGTTCCCCCCGTTCCGGGTCATGACCGACCGGAATGCTTCGTTTACCGCACCATCGACGATCTCGACGGCATCCGGGCCGCCGCCGAAGCCGCCGGGCCCGGCGCCGTCGGCGTGGTGGTCGGCGGTGGCCTGCTCGGCCTCGAGGCCGCGAATGCCCTTCGGCTGCTCGGCCTCACGCCGCACGTGGTCGAGTACAACCAGCGGCTGATGCCCGCCCAGGTCGACGAGGGCGGCGGCGCGATCCTCGAGCGCCTGGTCACCGATCTCGGCCTGCACGTGCACACCGGTGTCGGCACCTCCTCGATCGACAAGGCCGACAACGGCATTCGGGTCAGCCTGTCCGACGACTCGGTGATCGACGCCTCGCTCGTCGTCTTCTCCGCCGGTGTCCGTCCGCGCGACCAGATCGCCCGCGACAGCGGCCTCGAGGTCGGCCCGCGCGGCGGCATCGTCACCGACCTCGGTTTGCAGACCTCGGATCCGAGCATCTGGGCCATCGGCGAATGCGCCGCGGTCGAGGGCACCTGCTACGGCCTGGTCGCGCCCGGCTACACCACCGCCGAGATCGTCGCGGACCGATTGCTCGGTGGCGCCGGCGAATTCCCCGGCGCGGACATGTCGACCAAACTCAAGCTGCTCGGCGTCGACGTGGCCAGCTTCGGCGACGCGCACGGCACCACCGAGGGCGCGCTGTCGGTGGTGCTGCACGACGCCGCCAAGGGCACCTACGCGAAACTCGTTGTCTCCGATGACGCGCAGATCCTGCTCGGCGGCATCCTGGTCGGTGACGCCACCGCATACGCCGCGCTGCGCCCCCTGGTCGGGCGGCCGCTGCCCGCCGAGCCAGCCGCCCTGATCTCGCCCGCCGGTGCGGAATTGGGTGCCGACGCGCTGCCCGACGACGCGCAGATCTGCTCGTGCAACAACGTCTCCAAGGGCGCGATCTGCGGTGCCATCGCCGATGGCGCCTGCGATATCGCCGGCCTCAAGAAGTGCACGTCCGCCGGAACCTCCTGCGGCGGTTGCGTTCCGATGCTCAAGAAGCTGCTCGAACAGTCCGGCGTCGAGATGTCGAAGGCGCTGTGTGAGCACTTCGGCCAGTCGCGCGCCGAGCTGTTCCAGATCGTCCAGGTGACCGGCATCCGCACCTTCTCCGCCCTGATCACCAAGTACGGCAAGGGCACCGGCTGCGACATCTGCAAGCCGACCGTCGCCTCCATCCTGGCCTCCACCTCCAGCGAGCACATCCTCGACGGCGAGCAGGCCGCACTGCAGGACACCAACGACCACTTCCTGGCCAACCTGCAGAAGAACGGCACCTACTCGGTGGTGCCCCGGATGCCCGGCGGCGAGGTCACTCCCGATCAGCTCATCACCATCGGCCAAATAGCCAAGGAATTCGACCTTTACGTGAAGGTCACCGGCGGCCAGCGGATCGACCTGTTCGGCGCCAGGGTCGAACAGCTGCCGCGGATCTGGCAGCGCCTCGTCGATGTGGGCATGGAATCCGGTCACGCGTACGGCAAGTCGCTGCGCACGGTGAAGAGCTGCGTCGGCTCCACCTGGTGCCGCTACGGCCAGCAGGACTCGGTCGGCATGGCCGTGCTGCTCGAAAAGCGTTACCGCGGACTGCGTTCCCCGCACAAGCTGAAGCTGGCGGTGTCCGGTTGCGCCCGCGAATGCGCCGAGGCGCGCGGTAAAGATGTCGGTGTGATCGCCACCGAAAACGGCTGGAACCTGTATGTCGGTGGCAACGGCGGACTTTCGCCCAAGCACGCGGTGCTGCTCGCCGGTGAGCTCGACGACGAGACACTGATCAAGTACATCGACCGCTACCTGATGTTCTACATCCGCACCGCCGACCGCCTGCAGCGCACCGCGCCGTGGCAGGAGGCACTCGAAGGCGGCATCGACTACCTGAAGCAGGTCATCTGCGAGGACAGCCTCGGCATCGCCGATGAGCTGGCGGCCGCGATGGCCCAGCATGTGGCCGGCTACCGCGACGAGTGGGCGGCGGTGCTGGAAGACGAGGAGAAGCTGTCGCGCTTCGTTTCCTTCGTGAACGCTCCGGATGAGACGGACCCCACAATTTCGTTCGATGAAACCGGAGAACGCAAGGTACCGGTGCTGCTCGGCATGCCGGACGTGCCGGTCGCCACGCACGGGAAATGACGGCTTAACCCCATAGAAACAGGCCGCCTGTACCAATGGGTAAGGCGTTTGGAGGATGACACCCATGACCGTGATCGATACCCCCGGCATCGCCGCAGTTACCGCCACCGGTTGGACCCAGGCGTGCCGGCTCGACTACCTGATTCCCGGCCGCGGCGTCGCGGTGCTGCTGAAGGGTGGCCGCCAGGCCGCGCTGTTCCTGCTGGCCGACGGCATGCTCTACGCCGTGGGCAACATCGATCCGATCGGCCGGGCCGCGGTCATCTCGCGCGGCATCGTCGGTGACCGCGGCGGGATCCCCGTCGTCGCCTCGCCGTTGCTGAAGCAGGCGTTCTCCCTGATCGACGGGCGCTGCCTGGACGACGAATCGGCGCTGCTGCCGGTGTACGCGGTCCGCGTAGCCGACGGCATCGTCGCGATCTCCAACGAGCCGGTAATTTCCGGGCTCGCTTCCTCGGACGGGTAAACCGCATGACAACCATCGACGCGGGCCCCTGCCTCGCCGGGTTCACCATCGGCATCACGGCGGCCAGACGGGCCGACGAGTTCGCCACGTTGCTACTGCGGCGCGGCGCCGACATCGTGTCGGCCCCGGCCATCCAGATCATCCCGCTGGCCGACGACACCGAGTTGGAGCGGGTCACCCGCCAGCTCATCCTGGACCCGCCGCGAATCACGGTGGCCACCACCGGCATCGGCTTCCGTGGCTGGATGGAGGCGGCCGAAGGGTGGGGCGTCGCGGAGGACCTGCGCGCGACGCTCGGCGCCACCCGGATGCTGGCGCGCGGCCCAAAGGCCAAGGGCGCCATCCGGGCCGCCGAATTGCGCGAGGAATGGTCACCCGCCTCGGAATCGTCCGCGGAGGTGCTCGATCACCTACTCGCCGAGGGCGTGGAGGGTGTGCGCATCGCGGTGCAACTGCACGGCGCCACCACCGAGTGGGAGCCGGTGCCCGACTTCTGCGAGGTATTGCGTTGCGCCGGTGCGGATGTCGTGCCGGTGCCGGTGTACCGGTGGATGCCGCCGGCGGATCAGGGTCCGATGGACCAGCTGATCGAGGCCATTGTGACGTACAACCTGGACTGTGTGACGTTCACCAGCGCGCCCGCCGTGGCGTCGATGTTGATGCGCGCCAAGGAAACCGGGCTGCTGGAGGGCGTGCTGCACGCGTTGCGCGGGCGGGTGCTCGCGGCCTGCGTCGGCCCGATCACCGCCGCGCCGCTGGAAGAACTCGGGGTGGCCACGTCGATGCCGGGACGTGCCAGGCTCGGTGCGCTGGCCCGGCACGTCGCCGAGGAACTGCCGCGGCGGGCCAACCGGATCTACGCCGCGGGGCACACGCTCAGCGTGCGCGGCGGCTGCGTGGTGGTCGACGGTGCGGTGCGCCAGCTCGCGCCCGCGCCGATGGCCCTGATGCGGTCGCTGGCCAGGCAGCCCGGCCGGGTCGTGTCCCGGGAGAACCTGCTGGCCGCGCTGCCCGGTGGCGGTGACGACACGCACGCCGTCGAGACCGCGATCGCCAGGCTGCGCGCCGGGCTTGGTGCGCCGAAGGCGATTCAGACCGTGGTCAAGCGCGGCTACCGGCTGGCGCTGGACGCGGCCGAATGCATCGATAACAACCCGCGACCCGAGTTGCTGCCGCAGGCCGGCATGCCGACGCGGTACGTGCAGACCTTGGGGACGTCATGAGGGAACCCGCCCTGGTGCTGGTGGCACATGGCACCAGGAGCACCCGTGGGGTCCAGATGATCGCCGCGCTGGCCGAGGCGGTGGCCAGGGAGCTCGGCGTCGCGGTTTCGGGGCGCGATGCCGAGCTACCCGCGACGTCGGTCCCCGCGACGTCGGTCCCCGCGGTGCGGACCGCGTTCGTCGACGTGCTCGGTCCGTCGCCCGCCGAGGTGTTGCGCGATCTGCGTGACGGGGCGGGAGAATCCGTTCCCGCGGTAGTGGTTCCGGCCTTCCTCGCGTCCGGCTACCACGTGTATCAAGACGTCCCACGGGAAGTGGCCGAAAGCAACCATCCGGCCGTAGCGGTCACCCCGGCCATGGGCCCGGACCCGGCGTTGGCCCGGATCATGACCATGCGCCTGCGCGCCACGGGTTGGCGGCCGGGCGACGCGGTCGTCTTCGCCGCCGCCGGTTCCTCGGATTCCCGTGCCAGGCACGATGTTCGCCGTGCGGCCGCCATGCTCACCGAACACCTCGGTGCACCGGTCCGGCTCGGTTATATCGCCACCGGAACCCCTCGGGTGCCGGAAGTCGTTGCCGAACTGCGTGATTCCGGTGCTGAACGGGTGTTCATCGCGTCATATCTGCTGGCGCACGGCCTGTTTCAGCAACGTCTGCACGACGCGGGCGCGGACGGCGTCGCCGAGCCGATCGGCGTCCACCCCGCCGTGGTTCGGCTCATCGCCGATCGCTACCGCGCCGCCGCGTGGGATCTGGTGCGTCGATCGAGCCGGGGTCGCATCGAGACGTCTAGAGCTCGCACGGCATAGCACGGAGTTCGCCTGGGACGTTATCTTCCTCCGGATCCGGTCGAATCCCTCGACTCTGCCCGCGTTGTCTGTGCTGACAGACGCTTTTGCACGCGCCGATCATGCTGGAATTACGGTGAGTTCAGGCTCGGATGCCGTAAGTTTGCCCGGGAAACGATTCAGCGGTGGCTTCCGAATGCATGGGAGGCGTGTTGACCGGAGCCGACGACGGCGTGCCGCGCGATGGGACGGCACGGCGGATGTATCCACTGTCGACGGTGCAGCAGAGCTGGTGGGTGGCTCAGCAGTTGCAGCCCGCGGTGCCGCTGACGGTCGCGATGTACCTCGATCTTTCGGGTCCGCTCGAGATAGCTCTGATGTCGAAATGTGCCCGGCGCGCGGCTCGCGAACTCGAATCGCCCCGGCTGCGACTCTGGGCAGTCGGCGGGTATCCGCGGCAGTACGTCGATACCGCCGCGGAGCTGCCGATCGAGGTCGTGGATCTGACCACCGACATCGATCCGGTCGCGACGGCTCTTGCTGTGATGGAGCGTGATTACAGCGCACCACTGGATCCGCTCACCGACGAGCACACCGTCGCCACGCTGTTTCGGGTGGCGAGTCAACGCCACCTGCTGTACCTGCGCAGCCACCATATTGTGCTGGACGGACTCGGTGCCGCCGCGGTGCTGCGCCGCACCGGAGAGCTTTATCGGGCCGAAGTTGTTGCGGCCGAACGGTGCGGCGAAACGCGGGACGCGGCGGTAGCTGCCGCGGCGGTGCCGCCGAACGGTACGGTCACCGACCGCAAAGCTGATTCGGTACAGGCAGTCTCGGCCCTGTCGCTGCCCGAGTTATTGGAAGCCGAACGGGCGTACCGAGATTCACCACGTCATGCGATCGATCGAGACTACTGGCTCGGCCAGCTCGACGGCCTCGGCGCCCCGGTGAGTCTGGCGGCCCGGCCCGCCGCGGCACAGGCACGCCCGCACCGGGTGACGGCGACTGTCGACGCCGCCACCGCCGAATTGCTCGCCGACGCCAGGGCCCGGCACGGCGCGACCTTCCCCGAGTTGGCCCTCGCGGCCTTCGCCTGCTTCCTGGCGCGGATGACCGGTAACGACGAAGTCACCCTCACGCTGCCCGTCCCAGCACGCACCACCGCGCGCCTGCGCCGATCGGCCGGTTCGATGTCGAATGTGGTGCCGCTGCGACTGGCCGGCCTCGACACGAGCACCGTCGGTGCGGTCATCGCCCAGGTGCGGTCGACGGTCATCGGCGCCCTGCGCCACCAGCGCTATCGGTTCGAGGACATGCAGCGCGACAGCGGGCGCGATCAGGCCTTCGGCAGCGGATTCGGGCCGTTGGTCAACGTTCTCGGTTTCGCCGAACCGCTCCGTCTCGGCCCGCTGGACGGCCAGGCTCGACTGCTCGCGCTCGGCCCGGTCGAGGATCTCATGGTCAACGGCTATCAAGCCGGCCCGGACGACCGCTCGGTCAGCATCGACTTCCAGGCCAATCCGGCGCGCTACCAACACCATACGGTGGTGCGGCAGCACCGCATGTTTCTCGAGTACTTCAGCGATTTCCTCGCTGCCGAATCCGACTGCGCGATACCGGCGCTGCGCCGTACCCCGTCGGCTCCGTCGGCCGCGCCGCCCGCGGGGCCGGTGCGGGTGCTGCCCGACCTGCTGCGCGTTGGCTCGTCGCCGGATGCCGTTGCCGTGCAGGACGGTACCCGCGTCATGAGCTACCGCGAACTCGACGACGCGTCCACCCGCTTGGCGCGTGAGCTGATGGCAGGCGGCGCACGTCCCGGCGAGTTCGTGGTGGTGGCGGTCCCGCGATCGCTGGAATCGGTGCTCGGGCTGTGGGCCGTCGCGAAGACCGGCGCCTGCGTCGTCCCGGTCGACCCGGCCGATCCGGTCGCGCGGATCGCCGCAGTCATCGCGGATTGCCAAGCGCGGCAGGGAATCACAGTCAGCGCAGTGCGGGATAGGCTGTGCTGCGATACCGGATTCCCAGGCCGCGCCGACCTCGAAACGCCGACAGGTTCGGACGGCGCGGGCGCGATGGGGTGCGGAATTGATTGGCTCGTGCTGGACGATCCGCGGTCCGTGGCGGAGGTCGAGCGCAGGGCGGCGACGCCGGTGACCGACGGGGAGCGGCCGCGTTCCCTGCGGCCCGCGCACCCGGCGTACTTGATCTACACATCGGGCACCACCGGGCGGCCGAAAGGCGTGGTGGTCAGCCATCGCGGCCTCGGTTCGCTGACCGACTACATCGTCGAACACTGGGGCCTCGACCAGGATTCCGTGGTGCTGCATTCGCACGCGCCGTCCTTCGACGCGCACCTGCTCGATCTCCTCGCCGCGTTCGCGCCCGGTGCCCGGTTGGTGGTGCAGCCGCCGTCGGTTGTCTCCGGCGCCGAGCTGGCGCGGCTGCTCAGGGATGGCGGCTGCACCCACTTCCTGACGACCCCGGCGGTGCTTGCCACGCTGTCGCCATCCGAGGTGCCGAGCCTGTCGGTGGTTGCGGTCGGCGGGGAGGTCTGTCCGGCGAAGACCGTGCGCGAATGGGCACCGCATGTGCGGTTGTTCAACGGGTACGGGCCGACCGAGGCGACCGTAATGGCAACGGAGACAGCCGCATTGGCGGTCGACGAGCCGGTGACCATCGGCCGCGCGCTACCCGGGGTGCTCGCGGTGGTGCTCGACACGCGGTTGGCGCGGCTGCCCGACGGTGCCAGGGGCGAGCTCTACCTCGGTGGCATCGGCGTCGCCGATTGTTACGTCCGCAATCCGGCGGGCACCGCGGTGCGGTTCATCGCCGATCCGTTCGGGGTCGGCCGACGGCTGTACCGGACCGGCGACCTGGTCAGCGCGGGCCCCGCCGGGGCATTCGAGTTCCTCGGTCGCGTCGACGCCCAAGTCGAGGTGCGCGGGCGGCGGATCGAGCCCGCCGAGGTCGAGGCGGCGCTGCTCGCCGGGCCGGAGATCGGGTCCGCCCTGGTCGTGGTCGCCGACGCGGGTCGGCCCGAGGCGCGGCTGGTGGGATACGTCGTTGCCGCCGCGGGCGTGGCGTTCGACGCCGCGGCCACCCTGCACCGGTTGCGCGCGACGCTACCGGCCGCGCTGGTGCCCTCGGCGCTGGTCGAACTCGACCGGTTGCCGGTGACGAGCAACGGAAAACTCGATCGGACCGCATTGCCGCCGCCGGCCATCGTGCCGCGGCCATATTGCGCGCCGGAGACGGTGATCCAACGTCTGGTCGCGGAACGCATCGGCGCGTCCACCGGTCAGTCGAGGGTCGGCCTGAACGATGACTTCTTCGAACTCGGCGGGAATTCCATTCTCGGAGTGGCGATCTCGGCCGAGTTGGCGGCGGTGACCGGAGTGCCGGTGACGGTGCGCTGGATATACACGGCGCCGACGGTGCGGGCGCTCGCCGAACGGATCACCAGCTACGACGGCACGGATACCAGCGACGACGACGCGCTCGGCGTGCTGCTAGCGTTGCGTCGCGACGGAACCCGCCCGCCGCTGTTCTGCGTCCACTCCGCGGTCCCGCTGGCCTGGTGCTACGCCGGATTGGCCCGTTACATCACCGACCGCCCGGTGTACGGCCTGCAGGCGCCGACGCTGACCGGACCGTCTCGCGCCATCGGCACCATCGACGAGCTGGCCGACAGCTACGTCGACACGATGCTCCGTGTCCAGCCGGAAGGGCCGTATCACCTGCTCGGCTGGTCGCTCGGCGGCCAGATCGCGCACGCGATCTCGGTGCGGCTGCGCGCCAGGGGCGCCTCGGTGGCGGCGCTTGTCATGCTGGACAGCGTCATCTTCCCCGACGGTGTCGATCCGCCGCCCGCCCCGCGGATGCGAGATCTGCTGACGCATCTGCTCGGTGAGGAACCGGCGGACGGCGACACCGCCCCGGAGCTGACCGCTGCCGAGGCCGCCGACGAATTGGCCCGTGCCGGTGCGTCATTCGGTACCGGTCTGGCGGCCG
The DNA here is from genome assembly GCF_044455225.1 of Nocardia sp. NPDC051321. Taxonomy (NCBI): domain Bacteria; kingdom Bacillati; phylum Actinomycetota; class Actinomycetes; order Mycobacteriales; family Nocardiaceae; genus Nocardia; species Nocardia sp. NPDC051321. The sequence goes on from NZ_JBITEM010000001.1 coordinate 813,899, forward strand.
CACAACTGGAACGGCTGCACCGGGGCTACGTCGACGGCGTCGCGCTCTCGCATGGCTACCGGCCCGCCGTCTTCGACGGTGACCTGCTGTACTTTTCGGCAACCCGTGGCGTGACCGAGTTGTTCGGCGCCGACATGTGGCGGCCGTTCATCACCGGCGACCTCATAGAACACCCGGTTGCGGCGACACATGCGCAGCTGACCAATGCGGCTGTGGTCGCCGTGATCGGCCCGATCCTGGCGAGGCACCTGGAGCGAACGGCCGTACCCGCGCCGGCGCGCAGCGCGCGCTGAGTTCGCCGGCGACATAGCCACCGACCTGCATGTTCATTCGTTCGGCGAACACGCCCGGTGAATGCCGGACGTCCCGGCGACCCTGATAGATACTCGACGCCATGCCCCGGCTGATGCGATGCCTGGTTCCACTTCTCGCGGTTGTCGCCGCGATCCTCCCGGCCACCACGGCCGCCGCCGACCCCGACTCCCGCATCCTGGAGGTGCGGCCGCTCGGCGGTCGGGAGCTGGAGGTCGTCGTGCACTCGGCGGCCATGAACAAGCCCATCACGCTGTGGATGTCGCATCCCGGCTCGGGTGCGCCCGCGCTGTATCTGCTCAACGCGGTGGACGGTGGCGAGGACGGCGGCCCGTGGACGCGGCGCACCGATGTCGCGGAATTCTTCGCGGACAAGAACGTCAACGTGATCGTCCCGATGGGCGGGCGCGCCAGCTACTACACCGACTGGCTGCGCGACGACCCCGTGCTCGGGCGCAACCAGTGGACCACCTTCCTGACCAAGGAACTGCCGCCGCTGCTGGCCGCCAGGTTCGGCATGACGGGGCGCAATGCCATTGCGGGACTGTCCATGTCGGCGACCTCCGCGCTGAACCTCGCGACCGGCGCGCCCGGCCTCTACCAGGCGGTCGGCGCCTACAGCGGATGCCCGCGCACCAGTGATCCGGTGGCGCAGGCGTACGTGTCGTCGCAGCTCGCGGTGTTCGGCGCGAACGCGGCCAACATGTGGGGCGGGCCGGAAAACCCGGCCTGGGTAGCGAACGATCCGATGCTGCAGGCGGAACGTTTGCGCGGGGTCGCGCTCTACGTTTCGTCGGGCACCGGCGCACCGGGCGAGCACGACAACATCGGCGACCGCGGCATCGACGGCAACCCGGCCCGGCTGGTCGACCGCATGCTGGTCGGCGGCGTGATGGAGACCGTCATCGGCGGGTGCACCCGGCCGTTCGTGGATCGGCTGCACGAGCTCGGCATCCCGGTCACCGCGAACCTGCGCCCCGCGGGTACGCACGCCTGGACCTACTGGCAGGACGACGTGCACCAGTCCTGGCCGTTGTTCGCCGCCGCGATCGGTGCCTGAGTAGCTGTCGAACTTGTCGGTGCCGAGGGCGACAATTCCGCTATGGCGTATGACGAGGAACTTGCCGATCGCATTCGGTTTCTGATCAAACCGGGACCGGAGCTGTCCGAGCGGAAGATGTTCGGCGGGCTGGCCTTCCTGATCGGCGGCAATATGGCGGTGGCGGCCAGCGGGCAGGGCGGCCTGCTGGTCCGGGTCGATCCGAAGGAAAACGACCAGCTGCTCGCCATCGATTTCGTGCGGCCGATGGTGATGGGTGGCCGGGAACTGATCGGCTGGCTGCGCGTCACGCCCGACGCGGCCGACGATGACGAGGTGCTCCGGGCGTGGGTCGACCGCGGCGTCGGCTACGCGCGGTCGCTGCCGCCGAAAAAGAAGAAGTAGCCCGGAGCGCTCAGCCGCGGACCTGCCTGCGGTAGGTGACCCGGTCGAACTCGCGGCCGTACTCGTCGACGGCGGTCACGTCCATTTCGCTGGCGAAGACGCCGGGACGGACGTCGACGCGCAGGAACGAATAGTTGCGGAACCGCACCCGCGACCACGGTGCCGCCTCGTCCAGCTTGTCGCCGCCTGGCGTCCACACGTAGCTGTTGGGCACCGAGGTATCCGGTAATTCGTTGCCACGGTAGGACTCCCGCGAGCCCGGCTGAAAATCGTAGCGGGGCCGGCCGCCGCCGCCGACCGTGTAGTAAACGGTGCCGTCGGTCTCCGGATAGACCACCGAGTTGTCGCCCGCCACCTTCGTCGCGGCGTTGCCGCGAATCGGATCGGTGCGTTCGAAAACGTGGTTGTGTCCCTGCAGCACCAGATCCACCTGGTAGCGGTCGAACAGCGCCACCCAGGCATCGCGCACCCCGCCGTCGCTGGCGTGCGCGTCGGTCGTCGAATAGGCGCAGTGGTGAAAGAAGCAGACGAGGAAGTCGATGCCGGGGTCCGCCCGGTAGGCGGCGAGCGTGCGTTCCACCCAACTCGTTTGCGCCCCACCGGAATACCCGGTGTTGGCGCGAATCTCATAGGAGACGTCGTTGGCGTCGAGCGAGAGCACCGCGACATTGCCGTAGGTGAACGAATACGCCGACGGGCAGCCCGCCGGTCCGTTGCCGGGGAAGTCGAGTCGCGCCGCGTGCCCGCCGTAGCCGAGGGCGCCGTAGGTCGCCTCCATGTCGTGGTTGCCGGTCGCGAACATCCACGGCGTCTGGGCGGCGCTGGCCTCGATGGCGCCGAAATAGACGTCCCACACGTACGGGTTGAACTTGTCGAAGCCGTTCGGGAGTTGTCCACCGTGCGAAACGAATTGGGCGGGCTTGCCCGCGCCGGACGGATCGGCGTAGGCGATGTCACCGGCCAGGATGTGGAAATCCGGTCTGGCCGCGGCGATTTGGCGCAGCACGTTGGTGGCGTGTGGTGCGTTCGGCTCGTTGTCCGCCTTGTAGTACTTGTCGTCGTAGTCGCCGGGCGCGACACCCGCTGGCAGCGCCGGTGTTTCGTCGGTGCCCTGATCGCCCATCATGGTGAAGCGGAACGGCACGATCGCGGCTCGCGCGGTGGGCATCGCGGTGGCGGCGGCGCGGATGTCGCCGGTGAACCCGTCGGCGGTGCGCCAGCGGTAGAAGTGCGGTATCCGGCCGGGCAGTCCGTCCACCGGCGCGTGCGCGTAGAACTGTTCTGCCGCAAGCACTCCGCCGTCGCTGCTCGGCAGCTGGGTCAGCAGGTTGCGCACCTCGGCCTCCACCGTCGCGCCGAGCGCGGGCGTCGGGCCGTGATCGAGAAACACCTTGGTGCCCGCGGGCTGCCTGGACAGCTGGGCGGCGAAGCGGAGCTGGCTGGTCGAGTCCGGCCCGAACCCGACGTGCCTGCCGCCGACCGCGAGCTGCGCGTCCTGGGCGTAGGCACGCTTGCCGAACGGCGAGGTGCCGACCGCAGCCACGGCCGCGGCCGCCGCGGCCCCGCGCAGGATATTGCGGCGCGACACCGGATGTCGGCGTAGGTAACCGCGGTGCCATTCGTGCTGCTCGGCCATTGTCATCTCGGCGGAGCGCCCGCCTGGAATTCCGGTTTCCGGAATGTCGCCTGCGGGGTTCAGCGGATTCGACGCCATACCGACCGATGCTGCGCCGCTCGAGCCGTCCCGGCAACTCGACACCGCGAGCCGAGTGCGAACACTGGGTGAACTCTGTCGATGCGAACATCCGTGGCCGGGTAACCCCGGCGCACCTGCGAGACCTGGAATTAAGTCGCGACCAGCTCGAATTCACCTGTTCGTGCCCCGCCCTGCCCGATATGCTCCCGCGATGACGCCATTCACCCGCGGAACCGCCGTCGCGATCATGCTCGGCGCCGCCCTCTGCGCGGGCATCCCGGCCAACGCGACGCCCGGCACGGATATCACCGCCGTCACCCTCGCCCAAGCCCAGATCCCGGCCGGCCTGCTCCCGTTCGTCGCGGGCACCGATCTCATGGTCCGCGAAATCACCATCGCCCCAGGCGGTTCCACCGGCTGGCACTACCACGACGGCCCCGTCTTCGGCATCATCCGCGCAGGCACCCTCACCCACCCCGGTCCCGACTGCGTCGCCCCCGTCTACCACGCGGGCGACTTCATCTACGAACCCGAAGGCGACTGGAACATTCACATCGGCCGCAACCTAGGCCCCGACCCCCTCATCCTCGACGTCGTCTACGCCCCACCCACCGGCAAACCCCTCTTCGAAGACGCCCCCGCCCCACCCTGCGCTTAGTTCGGTTTCACACCGATATTGTGACTCGAACATATTTTCGAATCTAGAGGTATCTTCGTCGGCATGGTCGGTTCACAACACGAAGCGTTGCACCGGATCTTCCAGCACGACCCAGGAATGTTCGCGCGCACATTTCGCGAATTGAAAGTTCCCCTTGGCGTCCCGAGCGAAGTAGCTTTGCTACCAACCGATCTCACCGAGATCAGACCACTCGAGCGCCGAGTGGACACCCTATTACGATTCACTACGTCAGCGGGCCGATTTCTATTACTTGTCGAGGCGCAAGGCGAATGCGATCCCGACAAGCCGTCAGCATGGACGTACTACCTTGCCCACGCCCACGCGAAATACCGCCTTCCCGCGGTGCTGCTCGTCGTCTGCCATGACCGCGGCACCGCATCGTGGGCAGCCAAGACCGCCCAGCTCGGCCCGTCGTTCTGGGCTGGCAGCCTCACCATGTCGCCACTGGTCCTCGGCCCGGACAACGTGCCGGTCGTCACCGATCCAGCCACCGCCGCCGACGACGTCCCGCTAGCCACCCTCTCCGCAATGACGCACGCCAAAGACCCCAGCATTGATGCGATACTGAAGTCGCTGGCCGCCGCACTGCGGGGGATCGACGAAGAAGACGCCCACATCTTCGCCGAACTCACCGAACTCGGCCTTGGCAACGCCCAGGCCGCCAAAACTTGGAGGCATATGATGACCGTCGATCCGGCGTTCTTCCGCTCGGAAACCTCACAACGCTTGCGTGAAGAGGGGGAGACCAAGGCGGTCGTCAGGAACGTTCTGCGGGTTTTGGAGCGTCGTGGATTCGTCGTTGGGGACGATGTGCGGGATCGGATCACGTCGTGCACTGACCTCGATGTGCTCGAACGCTGGCTCGATCAAGCGGTGACGGCGACCAGCGTTGCCGATCTCTTTGTCGATGGTCGACATGCATAGTCGGCGCGCTGCCCGACCTGGAGGCCAGCATGCCGATTGATCTGGCGTTCTTCCGCTCGGAGACCTCACAACGCCTGCGGGCTGAGGGCCGGGCCGAAGGGGAAACCAGCGAGGTCGTCAGAAGCATTCTCGACATCCTTGATGTGCGATCGATCGAGGTTCCGCCCGACGCTCACCTTCGCATTACCTCGTGCGATGACCTGGACAAGCTGCGCTCATGGCTTCGCCGTTCGGCGACGGTGGCCTCTGCCGCTGAGCTTTTCGAGGCCTAGTGGCGGAGATCTATGTCCACAGTCCGTGTTGATTGGGGGAGTGAGATCGATGGGCGAACATGTGCGCTGGGCCGCACTACGCGCCGAGGTTATGAATCGACCAGGGGGCGGGGTCGCTTACGAGGCGGCACGAATTCGGTTCGAACTCGGCTTCGAGATCCCTGACCTGGACTTTGTCGTCCGTCCGGGACCGGGTCGGAAGAAACTTTCGAGAACTTCGGTGAGATAGGTCGAAGTGGGGATGGCGGCTCCGACCAGGGGGTGACAGCAAGTCACATCACTGGCAAGGAGCCGTTATGTCCATCAATACTTTCTTCTGGTTCGAGAGTGCGGCTGAGGAGGCTGCCAGCCTGTATACGGCGCTGGTGCCGAACTCGCGGATCACCGATGTTGCCCGGGACTCGGCGGGGGTGGCGTTTGTGGTTTCGGTCGAGCTCGACGGGCAGTCGGTGACGCTGATGAACGGTGGGGGCGGGCATCCGCTGACCGACGCGGCGTCGTTGCAGGTGGTCGTGGAGACGCAGGAGGAGATCGACCGGTTGTGGGATGCGCTTACCGAGGGTGGTGTGCCGGGGCCGTGCGGCTGGCTGACCGATCGGTTCGGTCTGTCCTGGCAGGTCACCCCTGCGGTGTTGCCCTCGCTGATGAGCGGTGACAACGCCGCCAAGACCATCGCGGTGGGGACCGCTTTGCGCGGCATGTCCAAGCTCGACATCAAGACGCTGCAGGATGCGTACGACAACGCCTGAGGGCGTTTAGGGTCGGATCATGCAGCAATTCGAGGCGATCATCGAGTCCGGTGCTGGTGGCGGCGCGTACGTCGCGGTGCCGGGCGCGGTGGTCGCCGCGCTGGGCGGCGGCGGCCGGATTCCGGTTGCGGCGGCCTTCGACGGTGTCGAGTATCGCGGCTCCATCGCGGACATGGGCGCCGGGCCCTGCCTCGGCGTGCTGAAGGCGATCCGCGCCGAGCTGGGCAAGGAGCCCGGCGACCGGGTCGTGGTGACCGTGGTGCGCGACGACGCCGAACGGACTATCGAGGTCCCGGACGACCTGGCCGACGCACTGCGATCCGCCGGGCTGCGTGCCGCTTTCGACAAGCTGTCCTATTCGCGGCGGCGCGAACATGTCACGGCGGTCGTCGAGGCCAAGCGTGCGGAGACGCGCACCCGGCGGATCGCGAAGGTCGTCGAGTCGCTGAATTGATCCTGCTTACTCGGCCCCGGGGTTGATGTCGGCGAACGTATCGACCCAACGATGCGGTGGGCGTGGTGGATTGGGCTCACCGGGGCGGGCGAGACCGATGGCATGCCAGCCCGCCGCGACGGCCGCGTCGAGCTCGTCCGGATGATCCGACAGGAAGAGGATGCGGTCGCCGGGGACCCCGATGGTGCCCGCGATCTTCTCATACGACGACGGTTCGCGTTTGCCACCCGCCGTGGACAGATCGAAGTGACCACTGATCAGCGCGGACAATGCACCGCCACGCGCGAACTCGAACCAATCCTGTTGGTTGCGAATCGATCCCGACGAATACACGTACAGCGCGAGACCGTCCGCATGCCAGGCCCGCAGCGCGGGCGGCACATCGGCGAAGAACTCACCGTGCAGCGCGCCGTTGCGGAACCCTTCCGCGCAGATCAGCCCCTGGGCCGCTTTGAGCGGCTCGGCCTTGACGTCGGTGTCGAGCCAGCCCCGCAGAATATCGGCGACCTCGTCGGTGTCGGCGTCGGGCCGCCCGACCTGTTCCCGAGTGGCGGCGATAATGGGAGCCGCTGCGTCGGTGCGGTTTTCGACCAACCACGCCGGAAGCCGTTCGCGGGTATAGCCGTACAGGTCTTCGCGCACCGAACTGGTTGGGCTGGTTGTCCCTTCGATATCGAGCACCACCGTCGTGATCATGAGTTGGTGAGCAGTTCGTCGAGGGTCGGGAACCCTTCGCTGATCCGGTCGCCGCTGAAATCGCCGACCCAGCCGTCCTCTTCCTCGAAGAACCGGATGGCGATGAAATCGGGCCTGCTGCCCATGTCGAACCAGTGCAGGGTGCCCGCGGGCACCGAGAGCAGGTCGCCGCCCTCGCAGACGACGGCCAGTACCTCATGCCCGAGGTGCAGGTAGAAGCAGCCGCGGCCGGCGGCGAAGTAGCGGACCTCGTCCTCGGCGTGCCGGTGCTCGTTGAGGAACTTCTCCCGCGCGCCCTTGGCGATTTGCGGCCACTCCGGGTTCGCGTCGTCCGGGTGGATCCTGGCGATGTCGATGTGCCGGTAGCGCCCGAATTCGTTCAGCTCGGCGACCTGGTCGGTGTAGTGGGTGAGCAACTCGTCGGAGTCGACCGCGGCGGCGTTGGCCACCACCGGCCAGCGACCGAAAGTGATGCCGTGCTTTGCCAATTCGGTGCCGATCACCGCGTCGTCGGTGGTCCGCACGCGCACGTCGGCCGCGTTGTCGGCGGCCATCACCTGGAGCAGGGTCATGTCAGTCCAATCTCGAGATTCTCGTCGCGCGCACCGAAGGCCTGGCGTCGCCCGGTGCGGGCGACCAGCTCGCAGAGGGCCTCCAGGCATTCGGCGCGATCGCGCGCCTGGGAAAGATTGTCCCCCCACGCGGTGATCCCGTGTCCGGCGATGAACAGGACCGGGAGAGCGGCGGGGTGGCCGGTGAGGTAGCGCTCGATATCGGCGCCGATGCGTGGCACGTCGGACCAGTTGGGGAACACCGGGATGTCGATGGCCGCGGGGTCGGTGCCGCCGAGACCCTTGATCAGCTCGTAACCGGTGATGCGTAAGAAGCTCAGCTCGTCGGAAGCGCCGGAGCGCGTCGCCAACGCGGTGGCATACGGCGGATGAATGTGCACGACGGCCTGCGCGGCGGTGGCTCGATACGCCGCGGTGTGAATCGTCGTCTCCGCCGAGGGTTTCCGGGCGCTGCCCGCGATCGGCGTCGAATCCGCGACCTGGACGGTCACCATGTCGTGTTCGGTGAGTTCGCCTTTGGACAAGCCACTTCCGGTGATCACGGCTGTCGTACCGGTCCGCACCGAGATATTGCCCGCCGTACCCGGCATCCACCCGCGTCGATACAGCCCGCGCGCGATATCGGCGATTGCCTTGCCGGGCAGCAGATTTCCGCCGGTGTCCGCGTCAACCCCCGCACCATGCACCACACCGAACTCGGTGACGACCGCCGTCACCAAATCCCCTGGCGTCACATCGAATGCCGGGTTGAACACCTCGGTACCGTCGGGAGCCGTTGCGACCCCACCGAATCCGGTCACCTCGGCGGCGGCGCGTTCCTCCACCACGATGTCGCGCCCGGTGGCCATATTCGGATCGCGGGTCGATTCCGGTGCCACCACGATGAACGGAATCCCGTGATGGCGCGCCGTGAGCGCCAGCGAGTACGTGCCGATCTTGTTCGCCACGTCTCCGTTCGCGGTGACCCGATCCGCGCCGACCAGGACGCAGTCGACCTGCCCGGTCGCCATGGCCCAGGCCGCCGCGGCATCGATGGTCAGCCGATGCGGAATGCCCGCCTCGGCCAGTTCCCAGGTGGTGAGCCGCGCACCCTGCAGCAGCGGCCGGGTCTCGTCGACCAGCACGTTCTCGATCGCACCACGATCGGCCAGCACGCGCAGCGCGCCGATCGCGGTACCGAAGGCGCTCGTTGCGAGCCGTCCGGTGTTGCAGTGGGTGAGCACGCGCAGCGGCCGATCCGGGCATATCCGCTGCACCAGATCGGCGGCATGCGTCGCGGCGGCCCGGTTGACCCGTCCGTCCTCGGCGAGCATGTCCAGAGTTTTGGCGAGCACTGCGTCGGCGCCCTGCGCGATCTCGGCGCGCACCTGCCGCACCGCCCACGCGAGGTTCACCGCGGTCGGCCGGGCGGCCGCGAGCCGATCGGCGTCGGCCTGCGCGCGGACCTCGTCCACGACGCCGTCGACGGTGTGCGCGGCGGTCGCGATGACCACGCCGAAGGCACCCGCGATGCCGATGGCGGGCGCGCCACGGATGGCAAGCACCTGGATGGCCTCGATGACCGCGTCGACCGTGCCGAGCCGCAGCTCGCGGACTTCGTGCGGCAGCCCGCGCTGGTCGATGGTGACCAGCGCACCGTCGTCCCAGATCAGGGAACTGTCGTCCATCAGGCGCATCCTTTATCGCGTGGAGCCGTGTTGTGCCTGGTCAACGGTATCGGACGGGAGCGGCTAGGAGAAAGTCGGCCGATCGTCGAGAACCGGCATCGGCGGCTCGGGATGCGCGAGCGGGTTTATCCTGCCGCGGCCTGGGCGCGCAGCTTCGCGGCCCGTTCACGGGGGTGGTAGTCCGGCCCGACACCCTCGATCAGCAGCAGATCGCCGTCGATGTGATCGGTGCGCAGCCGGATGATCGCCTGATACGCGGGGGAGCGATACCACGCCCGTGCCGTGTCCAAGTCGGGGAATTCGATCAGCACCATGCTGCCCGGCCAGTTGCCCTCCGCGATCTCGGCGGGCGGGCCGTGGATGACGAACCGGCCGTGAATTCCGCTCTATCGTCTCGATGCCCGCGGAACGTGTCGCTGATTCTCGCGGCGTTCGGCCGACGAATCCGGTTCCGGCGATGGCACACTCGTTGCCGCCGGTGTGTCTTTCTTGAATCATTCTTGCTGCCAAGGGCTTCGGTGACGCGCGACCTCGGCAAGCTACCCGACTGCCTGATGAATACGGCGGCTGTTCACGCGATGCCGCGGCGCGTGGGTGACCGCTGCGACAGTTCGTCACCGGTCGCGACTGATGCCCAACGACCACAGCCGCGGCCGCCGGTTCCACAGTGAACCGGCGGCACGCGGTGCAGATCAGTTAGTGGTTGTCCATCCGGCGCTGGTCGGCATTACGCCGATCGTCGTCCGACTGGCGCTGGTTCGGCATGCGCTGGCCGTCCGAGGGTGCGCCGGGGCGGTTCATGCCCTGGTTCTGGTTTTGATCCTGGCGCTGCTGTTGCTGCTGCCGATCCATCTGCCTCGGCATTTTCTTAGGCGTTTTCTTGGACTTTTCAGCCATCTCCACTCGGTCCTTTCCGGGGATTGATATTCGCCTAACGTCACTCACGATAGCGAGCCGCGAGCAATTCCGGAAGAGAAAGTAAAAAATGCCTGTCACACCGGCGATCCGACCGATATCCGCAGGTAGCGGCCATATTGGGCGATTAAGGCTTGCGTGCTTCGATTAGAAATCGGGTCGAGTGGGCGACGAATGGGCCATGCGCTTCGATCTCGTCGTGCAGCGTGCGGAGGCGGTCCCGATACCCGTCCACGGTGAAGTCGGGGACCATCCACGGCACCTTACGAAGGAAGTACACGACCGCTCCGATATCGCCGAACTCGACGCGCAATCGTTCGTATCGGAGATCGACGATATCGAGTCCGGCGGCGGTCGCGGCGGCCCGATCATCATCGGGATTTCGACGCTTACGAATTTCTTCCGTTTGTGCGCCGATGAAATACTCGACGAGTTCGAAAACGCTTGCATCGCCGACGTGTTGCGCCAAATAGGTGCCGGAGGGGCGCAGCACTCGCGCGATCTCGGACCACCACACGGTCACCGGATGCCGGCTACTCACCAGATCAAAGGCATTGTCCCCGAATGGCAACGGCGGCTCGTCGGGATCGGCGATCAACGCCACCCCCAAGGGGTGCAGCAGTTGCGTCGCCTTGGCGATGTTCGGCGGCCACGACTCGGTCGCCACCATCAGCGGTGGCAGGCTCCCGGCCCCGGCGAGCACCTCGCCGCCCCCGGTCTGAATATCCAGTGCCGCAGCGACTTTCCCCAGCCGCTCACCGAGCAACCGTTGATACCCCCAGGACGGCCGCTGCTCGCTGGCCCGCCCATCGAGCCACCCGAAATCCCAACCGGCGACGGAGACCGCACCGGCCTCCGCTACCAGATCCTCGAAGCCGCGTCCCATGCCCTGATTGTTGCCGAGTGGTTGCCGCCACGGCAACAGGTTTCCTACCTTGGCAGCGGCAGGAATTCGACCGTCGCGCCGTCGACGGCGTCGGCGGGCACGATGACCAGGCCGTCTCGGTCGACCAGGCCGCCGAGATGGGCGGTGCGGATGGTCGGGTCGCCGAGCCAGCCACCTTGCGGGGTGGAGCGGGCGGGAACGATGCGGGCGACCGGTCCCGATATCTCGGCGGCGTTGTGCAGCGGGCCGAGCAAGCGGTGACCGGCAGCGCCGCCGGTGCGGCCCTCGACCAGGGCGGGCACCAGCGCCATCAGGGTGGCCACGGCGGCGAACGGATTACCGGGCAGGCCGAGAACCGTAGTGCCCGAGGCCAGTTCGGCGACGACCGTGGAGCCACCAGGCCGCAGCCGTAGTCGCCGCACCAGGACTCGCGCCTGGGTGCGGTCCACCGCAGCGCGTAGTTGATCGGCCGCGCCACTGCCGGTCGCGCCTACGATCACCAGCAGGTCGCACTCTGATGGCGCGGTGAGCACCTCGTCGAAGCCGTTCGGGGTGTCGCGTAGGTGCACCCGGTCGGTGGTGCGTATCCCGTACCAGGACAACAGGTCCGGCAGGATCGGCCCGATCGAGTCGCGGGTCTGGCCCGCGTGCAACGGACCCTCGCTGCGGATCTCGTCGCCGGTCATCACGATCCTGGCACGGACCGGTCCGCGCACCGCCGCCGTGGTCACCTCGACGCTCGCCGCCGCGGAAATCAACGCGGCGGTGACCGGAGTTCCCTGCGGCGCAACGAGATCGCCGGGATGGCGGTCCTCGCCTTGGCGGCGGATGTCGTCCCTGATCGGGGTGTCCGGCAGTCGATGCAGGCTGTCATCCGGTGCCACCCGGACGAATTCGTCGCGAAGCACACCGGTGGTGCCGTCCGGCACGTGCGCGCCGGTCGCGATGCGCACCGCCTCACCGAGCAGCAGTCCCACCGGGCGTTGCCCACCGGCGAACCCGATATCGCGGCGCAACCGCCACGGTCCCTCGCCCGCCACCGCGTACCCGTCCATCGCGGACACGTCGAAGCGGGGCAGTGGCGCGACGGCGGCCAGGGGCGTCGCGAGCGCCGCGCCGCGCACCGAGCGCAGGTCGGCCTGATAACTGGTCAGCCGGGAAAGGTTGTCGCGCAGGATGTTCCGTGCGTCGTCCAGGGAGAGCGCGGGTGCGGGTTCGGCGACCGAGGCGCGGGCCTGCCGCACCTGCTCGTCGGTATCGCAGTCGGCGACACCGGGCAGCGCGATGATCGCCGAATCGGCGGGAATCAGCGCCTTCATCGGTTGATTGATCAGCGAATCCAACCTGTCCAGCGCCGCCGCCAGCGCGGTCCGCCGCCACACTCCGATCAGGTATTGCGGCCGCCCCGACTCGTCCGCCGCGAACACCGCGTCGGCCCCGGATTCGCAAGTATGCCTGAGCAATTCGTTGATCGACCAGGTGGACAGGAACGGCAGATCGGCCGCGAGCACCACCACAAGCGGCGCCGCCGACCCGAGCGAACGCAGCCCGGCCCCGATCGCCGCCACCGGCCCCGACCCCGGTGGCACCTCACGCGTCTGGGTGATCTCCGGCGACAGCTCGGGCCGATGCGGTCCGACCACGACGGTGTGCGCGCACGAGGCGACGGCGGCCAGCGCGGCGTCGAGCATGGAGCGACCGCCGATGACGATCGCCGGTTTATCGACACCGCCCATCCGGCTGGCCCGTCCGCCCGCGAGCACGATCGCGTCGGCAGCGGTCACCGAGCACGGCCTCGAGGTAGGTACACCATGGCGGACATGCTAATTCGTCGCCGCCGCGAAGCCGGGAGGCGGGACGCGACTGCTTACCTGGTCGAGTGGTCGCGCACCGGCCGGAGCAGGCAGAACTCGTTGGCCTCCGGATCGGCGAGGGTGAGAGTGGGTGCGGTTGCCGGGGGCACGCTGTCGCGATCTATCGGGGTAGCACCGGCGGCCCGCAGCCGGGCCACCTCGGCGGCCTGGTCGTCGAACGAGGCCAGATTCAGATGCAGCAGGTTGCGACCGGACTTCTCCTCCGGCGTGCGCACGAACTCCAGCCACGAGCCGAGCCCGGTCGCCGACCGCAGCCCGGCGATCCGCTCGCCGCCGTGGGCGACCGGCCAGCCGGAGGCGGTTGCCCAGAATTGAGCAAGCCGCAGCGGATCTCGGGTGTCCACCACAACGGCCGCGACCGCGCCGGTGTCCACGTACTCCTCGCGCGGCTCGAGCACACAGAATTCATTGCCCTCGGGATCGCCGAGCACCACCCACGGCACCGCGCCCTGCCCGATGTCGACGCGGCGGGCGCCGAGCGAGAGCGCGCGGTCCACCTGCAGGCGCTGATGATCGATCGAACGGCTGGCCAGGTCGAGGTGAATCCGGTTCTTGCCGTGCTTGGCTCGGGTAGCGGGCAGGAAGGCAAGGGCCAGGTCGGCACCGTCGGGGTCGGGGGCGGCCACGTCGACTTCTTCCGGGCGGTCGATGGTCACGGCCCAACCGAGCAGCTCGGCCCAGAAATCCGCGACGAGCCGCGGCCGGTCTGCATCGAACACGACACACGCCAGGCGGGTGGACATGGTGTAACGGTAACCGTCGTGCGGCGCGCCGGGTGTCCGTTTACGGAAACGGAAAACGCGCCGCCCGCAGGTTCACTCGGCCCTCTCGAATCGGCACGCCCTCGGTCGCAAGCAGCCGCAGTTGCCGGTCGGCCAAATGCGCGGCGGGCTTGCCGCCCGCGCCGATCACCCGATGCCACGGCAGGTCGGCGGCATCGGTGCGCATGATCCAGCCGACGGTGCGCGGCGTGGAGAGTCCGGCGGCCGCGGCGATGTCACCGTAGGTCGCCACCCGGCCGGGCGGTATCGATGCCACCAGGGCGCGAACCCGCTCCACCTGATCGTCTGTGGTGGCCATCGGGCTCAGAGCACCGAGCGGATCAGCGCGGCGGTCTCGGCGGGCAGCGCCTGCGGGATCATGTGATCGCTGTCCCACTCGTGCACGGTGAGATTCTCGCCGAGGTGCGCGGTGAGCGCGGCGCGGAACGCGGGCGTGACGAACGGCGGCTGCACCTTCAGCGCCTGCACCAGCACCGTCGGCAGGTCCCGCGGCGGCAACACGAAGGGGCGGGCCAGCTGCCCCCAGTAGGAGGTGACCGCGGGCAGACTCATCCGCCAGGCGAAGCGCCCCTGCGGCGTCGGCACCAGATGTTCGGTGAGCTCGGCGTCCAAAATGCCGGGCGCCGCATCGGCCCACGCGGAGGCGAGTTTGTCTTCGCGGGCCCGCGCCACGGATTCGTAGTCGGGTTCGGCCAGCAGCGATTCGGCGATGTCGCCGACCAGGTCGGGTGCAAGCGCGATGGCCGGATCGAGGAGCACAAGCCGCCGGACCAGGTCCGGGCGGCGACGCGCGAGATATAACGCACTCGCGCCGCCGAACGAGTGCCCGACCACAGTCACCGGTGCCGTGGTCTCCGCTTCGAGCAACTCGACCAGGTCCTCGACGACGGCCTCGAAGGTCCACGGCGGCAGCGCACTCGATCGCCCGTGTCCGCGCAGGTCGGGAGCGATGATCCGGACGTCGGGAAGATGGTTGGCCGCCAGGTCTTCCCAGCGTTTGCCGTGACCGGTCACCCCGTGCAGGGCCAGCACAGCCGGTCCGGTCGCCGGGCCGAATCGATAGATATTCAGAGCAGACACCGGTCCATTCTGACCTGTGCCGCCCGCGGCCGTTGGGCGAGTCGCGTGAGGGGGCCGTCGGCGTGTCGGTCGTGTCTGTTGCAATAGCCCGCGTGGTGCGATCGGATAGCGCGGTGCGACTTGTTCGCCGGAACGTGACGGCACCCAGGCCGCGCGCCTGGGGTGCCGACGTGCGCGCGCTGTTCGACGCCGCGGCGGCGGCCGGTCCGACGCGTCCCGGGTGGCGGCCCTGGCAGGTGCTCGGCGGACCGGGCACGGGTAAGACGGCTTTGCTCGTCGATCTCGCGGCCGATCGCATCGCGGCGGGGGACGATCCGGAATCCGTGCTGGTCCTTGCCCATTCGAAGCAGGCGGCGAGCGCGGCCCGCGACGCCATCACCGCCCGCTTGAGTTCACCCACCCCGTCGGCTCCGCCCTTGGCCGGCCCGGACCTTGAGGGCGGCGTACCTGGCGCGACCAGGGAGCCGCTGGCCCGCACCCTGCACTCCTACGCCTTCTCGGTGCTGCGCAGACACGCGACCGCGCACGGCAACCCGCCGCCGCGTTTGCTGACCGGTGCCGAACAGGATGCGGTGCTGCGCGAAATGCTGCGCGGCGACCTGACCGACATCGCCGCGGGCGCGGCCGGGCTATGGCCGGAACGCCTGCAACCCGCGCTCGCGCTCGGTGGGTTCGCCGAACAGTTGCGCGATCTGATGCTGCGCGCCACCGAACGCGGCCTCGGGCCGGAGGATCTGGTGCGCCTCGGCCGCGAGCACGGTAAACCGGAGTGGGTGGCGGCGGGCAGGTTCGCGGTGCGTTACGAGCAGACGATGCTGTTGCGCTGGTCGGTGGGCGTCGAGGCGCCGGAGGCGACCGCGCCCGCGCTGGATGCCGCCGAACTGATCGGCGCCGCACTGGACGCGCTGGCCGGTGACGCCGATCTGCTTGCCGCCGAACGGGCCCGGATCCGATACCTGCTGGTCGACGACGCGCAGCATCTCGACCCGCAGGCCGCGATGCTGGTCAGGGCGATCGGGCACAGCGCGCACACCACCGTCGTCGCGGGCGACCCGGATCAGGGCATCTTCGCCTTCCGCGGCGCGGACGCGCGGTTCGTCGCCGACCTGGCCGCGCCGGACGGCCGGCGAATCGTGCTGCGGGACAACCATCGAGCGGGCGGGGCGGTGCAGCTAGCGGTCGCCAGGGTGGCGGCCAAGTTGCCGGGCAGTGCGCCGCAACGCTTTTCGCTGCCGAAGCGGGCCGAGCAACCGGCCGACGACGGCACCGAGGTGCGGGTGCGGGTACTCGCCACCCCGGCGAAGGAGGCTGCGCTCATCGCCGACCACCTGCGCCGCGCGCATCTGACCGGCGGGGTGCCGTGGTCGCGGATGGCGGTGATCGTCCGCTCGGTGCCGCTGTCATTGCCGCCGCTGCGTCGTGCGCTGCTCGCGGCGGGGGTGCCGGTGCAGCAGCCCGCGCTGGATACGCCGTTGGCGCGCCGGCGCGGCGCGGCCTGGATGCTGTTGTCGTTGCGGGCGTTGCTGGCGGGGGAGAAAGGGTCGGCGTTCGAGCCGGAGGATGCGCTGGACTTGCTTGCGGGCCCGCTCGGCGGTGCCGATCAGATCACACTGCGGCGGTTGCGGCGTGGTGTGCGGCGCAGCGTGCTGGAGTCCGAGCGGAGTAGGGCGCGGTCGGGGCGGGAGGTTCCGGAGAACGGGTATTCCGAACGGATCGCGGATGAGCCCGATCGGGCCGTCGAGAGCTCGGAGCGGAGTTCGGGGCTGCCTGAGCCGTCTCTCGGAAGTCTCGAGCGGGCGGCCGATGACGCCGATTGGTATGGCGTGGAGCCGGAATGGACTCCGGCGGACTCGGAATGGCGGGGTAGTGCGGCCGAGCAGAGTAGCGAGGCCGACGAGAGCGAAAACGCCGCTGAACCGACCGACGGCTCGGCCGACGCGGACAGTGCCGAACGAACTGCGGGCTCGGCCGATGTCGCCACCTCCGAACAGAGCGCGGCCGATTCCGCGAAACCCGCTGAGAATTCCGGAGAGAGCGGTGCGCCGGTCGAACTGCTGCACGGCATCGATCAATCCTCCGCGGAGGTCCTGCGGGATCTGCTGATCGGCGTCGGGGATTCGCGAATCCTGGATCGGTTGACCGACGTCGAGGCGGCGCCGCTGCGGCGGGTGCTCGATGCGTTGGAACGGGCCCGCAAGGCGCGTCGTCGCGGGGCAGGTCTCGAAGATGTGCTGTGGGCGCTGTGGACGGCATCTCGGCTCGAGCGTCGCTGGGTCGGGCAGTCCGAACGCGGCGGCGCCGTCGGCATGCAGGCCGACCGCGATCTCGATGCCGCCGTTGGCCTGTTCGATGCCGCCGCGGGTTATGTGGACCGGCTGCCCCGCGCGAGCATCGAAGGATTCGTGGAATACCTGTTGCAGCAGGAGATCCCGAACGGCTCGGGACCACGCACCGCGCCGAAGGCGGCCGTCGCCCTGCTCAGCGCGCACGCCGCCGCGGGCCGCGAGTGGGATGTCGTCGCGGTTGCCGCTGTGCAGGAAGGGATTTGGCCGAACCCGCGGGCGCGCGGCACGCTGCTGAACACCGAGGACCTGGTCGACCTGACCGCCGGTGTCATCGATGGCGGCGAGCAGGTGAGCCGCGCGGCGCCGATCCTGGCCGAGGAACGTAGGCTGTTGCTGGTCGCGTGCAGCAGGGCGCGGCGTTCGTTGCTGGTCACCGCGGTGGAATCGGTGTCGGGAGAACGGGATCTGGTACCGTCGCGGTTCCTTGCCGAATTGCTCGGGCACGACGAAGACGGTGAACCGGGCGCGCTGCCGGTCGCCGATCCCGGTCGCGCCCTGGTGATGCATTCGCTGGTGGCCGAATTGCGCGGTGCCGTCTGCGATCCCGAGTCCGATCCGGACCGCAGGCAACGCGCCGCGCACCAGTTGGCCCGGCTGGCCAGTGCCGGCGTGCCGGGCACCCATCCCGACGACTGGTATGGCACCGCGGAATTGAGCTCGCGGCGGACGCTGTGGGACGAGGACGACAGCGCCGTCGGCCTCTCGCCGTCCACCGTGGAACTGCTGCGCACCTGCCCGCTGCGCTGGGCGCTGGAACGGCACGGCGGCACCGACGGCGACAACCCGCACGCCGTCAAGGGCAACCTGGTGCACACGCTGGTGCAGGCGCTGGCCGGACAGGTGCCCGAGGCGCAGGTGCGTGCCGCGCTCGACAAGGCCTGGCAGTCGGTCGATCCGGGGTCCGGCTGGCATTCCCGGCAGGAGCTGCGCCGCACCGAGGCCATGCTGGAAACCTTCATGGCCTGGGTGCGCAACACCCGCGGCGAACTCACCCAGGCCGGGGTCGAGGTGCCGGTGGACTGCGTGCTGCCGCCGCGCACGGAAGACGAACGGCCCGTGCGGATCCGCGGCCGGGTGGATCGGCTGGAGCGGGATGCGCTCGGCCGCTTCGTGATCGTTGACGTGAAGACCGGGAAGTCGCCGGTGACCAAGCAGGCGGCGGTCGATCACGCGCAGCTGGCGACGTATCAGGTGGCGGCGGCGATGGGTGCGCTCGACTCGGCCACCGAGGAAGCGCGCGCGGCGGCGGGTGAATCAGGTTCCGTAGCAGGCGAATCGGATAGTTCGGATGCCCGCCGAGGTGAGTTGGACGTCGCTCCAGGCGATTCGGAGATTGTGGGCAAGTCGAGCGCTGACGAGTCGGGTACGGACGAAGATGAGCCCGACGCAGACGAACAGGGTTCAGCCGCAGGCGAATCCGGCCCACTGGGCGTGCCGGGCGGTGCCCGGCTGGTGTACGTCGCCAAGCCGAGCAGTAAGGAGGGCGCGACCCAGCGCATGCAACCGCCGCTCGACCCCGAAGCACTCGACAAGTGGTGCGACACCATTCACGACGCGGCCGCGGCCACCCAGGGCCCGAGCTACCTCGCCATGCGCAACGACGGTTGCCGCCACTGCCCGGTCTCCGGCAGCTGCCCCGTCCAGGACACCGGCAGGCAGGTGACCGACGAGTGAGTGACAAACGCTTCCGGGTACCGCTGCCGATCTGCGGGGCCGAGTGTCTGTGCTGCACAGTCATACCGGAACGCGCGATCGATGCCGCGGCGCACTCGAATGTCGGGCGTCGTCGCGGTGCCACCCGGCGCGGGCGTCGTGCGCGCCCCGGCGGCCCGGGAGCGTCGGCGTGCGACGCCGATGAGGCGAAGCCGTGACCGGCGGTCGGGTAACGCCGCATCAACTGGCCGAGGCCCTCGGTCTGCCGGCACCCACCGACGAACAGGCGGCGGTGATCGCCGCGCCGCCCGGACCGACACTGGTCGTCGCGGGCGCTGGCGCCGGCAAGACCGAGACGATGGCCGCCCGGGTCGTGTGGATGGTGGCCAACCGCCTGGTGCTGCCCGATGAGGTGCTCGGGCTGACCTTCACCCGAAAAGCCGCGCAGCAGTTGACCGCTCGAATCCGGACCCGGCTGGCCCGGCTGGCGGGCGCGCCGCTGTTGCGTGAGCTCGACCCGTCCGGTCAGCTGCGGGCGCAGCTGTCCGGCGCGGAGCCGGAGATCAGCACCTATCACTCGTACGCGGGCAGGCTGCTCACCGAACACGGCCTGCTGCTGCCCGTGGAACCCTCTGCGACGCTGCTCACCCAGACCCAGCTCTGGCAGCTCGCCCACCAGGTGGTGCGGACCTGGGACGGCGACCTGGACACCGACCGCACCCCGGTCTCGGTCACCGAGGCGATCCTCGCCCTGTCCGGACAACTCGCGGAGCATCTGGTCGAGCCGGAACAGCTGGCCGAGGCGCACACCGACCTCGAAAAGCTGGTGCACACCCTGCCGCCCGGCCCACGCCAGCGCGGCGGGCCGAGCCAGACCCTGCTCGGCATTCTCCAGGTCCAGCGCGAACGCATCGCCTTGCTGCCGCTGGTCCAGCAGCTGGCCGACGCGTTACGCCGTCGCGGCGCACTCGATTTCGGCGCTCAGATGTCGCTGGCCGCCCGCCTCGCCGCCGAGCATCCCGAGGTCGCCGCCGCTGAACGCACCCGCTTCCGGCTGGTGCTCCTCGATGAATACCAGGACACCGGTCACGCCCAGCGAGTCCTGCTTGCCGCGCTGTTCGGTGGTGCTCCGGAGGCCGATCCGGCCTCCGGAGCCGAGCAACCGGCGGGAGCCGAATCAGCGTCAGCGGACGCCACGGGCGGATCGCGTGCACTCGAGCCCCGGTATGTCAGGCCGATCAGCGAGGAGTCCGGCAGGCAGCGCACCGCCAAGCCCGCGAATGCCGTTGCGGGGCAAGCGTCATCGCGCCGACAGCGCCTTGCCGTCACGGCGGTCGGCGATCCGATGCAATCGATCTACGGATGGCGCGGTGCGTCCGCCGCGAACCTGCCGCGCTTTGCCACCGACTTTCCCATGGCACCTGGCGTTCCCGCGCCGACGTTGCCGCTGCTGACCAGTTGGCGCAATCCGCCCGAGGCCTTGGCGCTGGCGAATCTGGTGGCGGACCCGTTGCGCCGCAAGGCCATCGAGGGCGGCGGCGTGACCGTCGACGCTTTGCGGGCGAAACCCGATGCGGGACAGGGCGTGGTCGCCCTGGCATTGACCGAGACCGTTGCCGAGGAACGCGAGTGGCTGGCCATCCGGATCGCCGAGGAATGGGCGGCTCGCCGTGCCGCGGGGGAGCCGCCACCCACTTCGGCGGTGCTGGTGCGGCGCAACGCGGATGCGTCCCCGCTCGCGGAAGCGCTACGCGCGCAAGGGTTGCCGGTGGAGATCGTCGGCCTCGGCGGCCTGCTCGCCACACCCGAGGTCGCCGATATCGTCGCCACGCTGCGATTGATCGCCGAGCCCGGGTCCGGTAGCGCGGCGATGCGGGTGCTCACCGGCGCCCGCTGGCGCATCGGCGTCGCCGACATCGCGGCGCTGGCCCGCCGCGCGCGCACCCTGTCGATCAGCCGCTTCACCAGCGGTGACGCACCGGAGATCACCGACGGGAGCACGCTGGCGGCGGCTTTGCGCGAGGTGGCGCCGGAGCCCGCGGAGCAGGCGGGCTTGGCCGACGCCATCGCCGACCCTGGTCCGCGCGAACAGTATTCGGAGTCCGGCTTCGCCCGTATCCAGGCGCTGAGCAAGGAGCTCGGCGCACTACGCGAACGCAGCGGCCAGCTACTGACCGAGCTGGTCGCCGACGTGGAGCGCACCATCGGCGTCGGCGTGGAGACGCAGGCCCGCCGTGCCATGTCGGGCACCGGTGCCGGGCGCGAGCATCTGGACGCCTTCGCCGAAGTGGTCGCCGGGTACGCCGCCGACTCCGGTGCGGCGCTGAGCGGGTTGCTGTCCTTCCTCGCCGCCGCCGAGTCGGTCGAAAACGGCTTGGAGCCAGGCGAAGTCGAGGTCGCCAAGGACCGGGTGCAGGTGCTGACCGTGCACGCGGCGAAGGGGCTCGAGTGGGAGATCGTCTCGGTACCACATGTGGTGCGCGGCGTGTTCCCGTCGGGCACCGCCTCGGGCACCTGGCTCGGCGCGCTCGCCGAACTGCCGACCAAATTGCGCGGCGACCGCCAACAGGACGACGCGGCCGAGGGCGTCCCCGTCCTCGACCTGGCCGACCTGTACGACCGCGCCGACCTCGAACGTGCCATCAAGTCGCACAAGGAGGCGCTGGAACGCCGCCGCATCGACGAGGAGCGCCGCCTCTTCTACGTCGCACTCACCAGAACCGAACGCGTGCTGCTCGTTTCGTCGCACCACTGGGCCGAAACCGGAACCTCCCCCAAGGGCCCGTCCGACTTCCTGCTCGAGCTGAAGCACGCCAGCGAATCCGCAGGCAGTCCCGCCGACGGCGTCGTCGACATCGCGCGCTGGGACGACCCACCGGAGCACGACGCGGTGAACCCGTTCACGGACAACCCCGCCACCGCCGAATGGCCGCGCGACCCGCTCGGCAACCGCCGCGACCCCATCGAACAGGGTGCCGCCCTGGTGCGAGCCGCTCTGGTCGAACTCCGCGCCGAGCCCGCAGCACCGCGAGACTCCGCGAAAGACGTCGCCACCGGACATCCGGACGTCGGTTCGGCGCTCGACCAGGTCCCCGTCGACGAAACCGCCTTTGCGACAGACGAATTCAGCGAGCCCTACCCCTTCGAACCGCCGGACGACATCGATGCCCTTCCGCCGGATCCCATGGAAGATCCCGCCACCGACGAGCCCCCGCACCTCAGTGTCATCCCGCCCGACCCCATGCACGAGCACCTCTCCGACGAGGACATCGCCTTCGCCGCGGCGGAATTCCTCGACGACTACCCGCTCGGCCCGACACCGGACCCCGACGACCCGGACGGCTGGGCCGCCGACGTCGACGCCCTACTCGCCGAATTCGAATCCGAGCAGGCCGCGGCCGAAGAGGTCGAACTGCCCGGCCAGATCGCCGCGACCGCGCTGGTGGAAATGCGCGCCGACCCGACGAAACTCGCTGCCCGCCTGCGCCGTCCGCTCCCGTTTCCGCCGAGCCCGCTGGCCCGCCGCGGCACCGCGTTCCACGCGTGGGTGCAGCGTTGGTTCGGTTCCACCCGCCTGCTCGGCCTCGACGAACTCCCCGGCGCGGCAGACAGCGCCGCGGCCGACGCGGGTGTCGACGACGAGCTGACCGCCATGCAGGACGCGTTCCTGAATTCCTCGTGGGCCAACCGCAGCCCGATCGACGTGGAGGTCCCGTTCGAAACCTCCTTGGCGGGCACCGTGATTCGCGGCCGGATGGACGCGGTGTTCGCCGAGCCCGGCGGCGGCTGGATCGTGGTCGACTGGAAGACCGGCGCCGAGCCGACCCCGGCCGAGGAGCCCGCGGTCGCCATGCAGCTCGCCGTCTATCGGCTGGCCTGGGCCAGGCTGATGGCGTCCAGGGAGGGCAGACCCGAGCAGGAGATGCTCGAACGCATCGGCGCCGCTTTCCATTACGTGCGCACCGGCCGCACCATCGCCCCCGCCGAGCTGGCCGGGGCCGCCGAACTGGCCGAGCTGATCAGGAATTCCGCGCCGACCGGCTCACCTTCAACGCCTGGGTGATCAGCGGGATCTGCAGCGGCAGCCGCAGCACCGTCCCGATCTTGAACACCTGCGAGGTCTTCTTGTTGCCGAGCGCGTCAACGGCCATCTGCACGTTCGCAGGCAGGACCGCGAGGAACAGCAGCGCCGCCAGCCGCCCGCCCAGGCTGCGGGTCCGCGGGATTACCAGTGCGGTGGCGACGCCGAGCTCGGCGACACCGGACGCGTAGGTGTAGTTCCTCGGCTCGCCGGGCAGTGCCTTGGGCACGATCGCGTCGAAGGGCTTCGGCATAACGAAATGCAGCACCCCCATCGGGAACAGCAAGGCGGCGAGGGCCAGTGCGGGCCGTCGCCCGGAGTTGCGGACGGGTGTGTGCGCGTTATCTGCCATGAGGGCACCTTTACATCTATTAGGTGTTCGCGTCGAGACCGGGTGGTATCGCGGGCAGCGGGTAGGCTCCCGTGCTGTGCTGGCGGGACAAGCAATGCCGGAGACATCCGACACGAGGACTATCAGGGCGGGTGCGTCCGGTGTTCGGTGATCGAGCGCGCACGCTCGGGCTGTCGAACCGCCCGCATTTCGCCCTGGTCGGCGTGCTGCGCATCCCGGAAGTGCAGAGCAGCCCGTGGATTTCACTGTCGCGCCGGGTGCTGTTCGCGGTCGCGCTGCTGTTCGCCGCGGCGCTGGTGGTGTACGTCGGCCGCGACGGCTACCACGACAACGCGGGTGACCCGCTCGGCTTCCTCGACGCGCTCTATTACGCGACGGTGTCGCTGTCCACCACCGGTTACGGCGATATCGCCCCGGTGACGGCCGAGGCCAGGCTGGTGAACATCGTCATCATCACCCCGCTGCGCATCCTCTTCCTCATCGTTCTCGTCGGTACCACCCTCGGCGTGCTGACGGAACGGTCCCGGCAGGCTTTCAAGATTCAGCGATGGAGGCACAGCGTGCGCAATCACACCGTGGTCGTCGGATACGGCACGAAGGGTCGTACCGCGATCGACGCCATGCTCGGCGACAACGTGCAGCCCGCCGACATCGTGGTGGTGGACACCGATGTCGTCGCGCTGGACGCGGCCGCCAACGCGGGCCTGGTGACGGTGCACGGTTCGGCGACCCAATCCGACGTGCAGCGGCTGGCCGGTGTGCAGAACGCGTCCTCGGTGGTGGTCGCGACCAACCGGGACGACACCGCGGTGCTGGTCACCCTCACCGCCCGCGAGCTCACCAAGAGCGCCAAGATCGTGGTCTCGATCCGCGAGGCGGAGAACACCCATCTGGTCCGCCAGTCCGGTGCCGACTCGGTGGTGGTCTCCTCGGAGACCGCGGGCCGGTTGCTCGGCATCGCGACGACCACGCCGTCGGTGGTCGAGATGATGGAAGACCTGCTCACCCCGGAGGAGGGGTTCGCGATCGCCGAGCGCGAGGTGGAGTCCACCGAAATCGGTGGCTCGCCAAGGCATCTGGGTGACATCGTGCTCGGTGTGGTGCGGGCCGGTGTGCTGGCCAGGGTCGGCGAGCCGGAGGTCGATTCGCTCGAGGCGGGGGACAAGCTGCTCTACATCCGGCGCGCGGCCAAGTAAGGCCGCGCGAGGAGCGCCGGGCGTACGGCGCGATAGTCTCGATGGGTGCCGGTCTTTCAGCTCAATGGTGTTCCCTTGCTGTCCCGTCCTGTGCTCGATCGCGCCGAGGAGACGCGGGCCGACGCGCAGGCCCTCCAGGAGGGTTGGCGCGACGCCAAGCTGCTGCGGGTGAACGCCCGCGGCCAGGTCAGATACGAAGACGGCGCGCTCATCCTGGACAAGGCGATCGACCTCGCGCCCGAGCCGAGTCCCGAGGCGGTGTTCCTCGGTATCGACGGCGGCACCCACCTGTGGGCCGTGCGCGATCGGGAGCTGCAGGGCTCGCTGACCGACCTACGGGGCATGTCGAAAACGGTCGACGATCTCACCGCGGCGGTGCTCTCCACCGCGGTCGCCCTGCTGAACTGGCACGACAAGGCCGGATTCAACAGCGCCGACGGCACGGTGACCACGTCGAGCAAGGCCGGTTGGTCGAGGGTGACCGAAAGCGGCTACGAGGAGTTCCCGCGGATCGACCCCGCGGTCATCTGCCTGATCCACGACGGCGGCGACCGGGTGCTGCTCGCGCGCCAGCACAGCTGGCCGGAGACGCTGTTCTCGCTGCTCGCCGGGTTCGTCGAGACGGGCGAGTCGCTGGAGCGGTGCGTCGAGCGGGAGATCAAGGAAGAGGTCGGCATCGACGTGCGCGACATCAACTACCTGGGCAGCCAGCCGTGGCCGTTCCCCCGGTCGCTGATGCTCGGGTTCGCCGCGGTCGGCGATCCGGCGCAGCCGCTGGTCTTTTCCGATGGTGAGATCGCCGAGGCGCACTGGTTCAGCCGCACGGAGGTGCGGGAGGCGCTGAACGCCGGTGACTGGTCGGCGCAGGGCGCGGGCGCGCGGCTGTTGCTGCCGGGTTCCATCTCCATCGCCCGCACCATCATGGAATCCTGGGCCGCGCTCGACTGAGCACAGAAAAGTCCGCTGCGGGCGGTCAGCCCGCGGCGGAGGTCTGGGAACTATCTGGTGATCAGGCCAGTGCGGCCAGCGCCTGCTTGACGGCAACCAGGGTCGGATTGGTCGCGGTCGAGCCGTCCGCGAATTTCACCGTCGGCACCACATGGTTGCCACCGTTGACGCTGCCCACGAACTCGGCCGATGCCGGATCTTGTTCGATGTCGATCTCGATGTAGCTGATACCGGACTCGTCCAGCTGCTTCTTCAGCCTGCGGCAGTAGCCGCACCAGGTGGTCGAGTACATCGTCAGGTCGGGAGTTGCGTCAGTCACGGATTGTGCAACGCCGATCAGGTCGCCGGTGTTCCAGTCAAGTCTTTTTCCGCTGCCTCTTGCGTGGGTTTTAGTAAGCGCGCATGCTAAACGCATGACGATCATCGCCACCGCGCAAGCCAGCTCGACCGCACCAGCCGCCGCCTTCTTCGCCAAGTGGGCGGACATGGCCACCTGGCCGGAATGGAACAACGACACCGAATGGGTTCGTCTCGACGGCCCGTTCGTCCAGGGCGCGACGGGGACGTTGAAGCCGAAGGGTGGACCGAAGGTGCCCTTCGTCGTCGAGCGGCTGAACGACACCGAATTCGTCGACGTCTCCGCGCTCATCGGCGCCCGGCTCGCCTTCGACCACCAGATCACCGAGGCCGACGGCCGCACCACGATCAGCGTCACCGTCTCGATCGACGGACCGCTGCGCTGGCTGTGGACCAAGGTGATGGGCGGCGACCTCGCCACATCGGTGCGGACCGACCTCGACGCGCTCATCGCCGCCGCCGAGGGGGTGCGGGCATGACCAAATACTGGCTGGGCGTGGTGTCCAAGGAACACGTACTGCGCGGCGTCGAACTCGGCATCGCGCAGGCCAATCATGGCAAGCGGGCGGCCGTCGAACGCATGCGGCCGGGTGACATCCTCATCTACTACTCGCCGCGCGAGGGCATGCGCTCCGGCGCCGCGGTCCGCGCGTTCACCGCGATCGGCACCATCGACGACCGCCCCGCTTGGCAGGCCGACCCGGTCGAACTGCCGGACGGCGGCTGCTTTCAGCCGTGGCGCCGGTCGGTCAGCTACCGAGCCGAGGCCGAGCAGGTGGCGATCGACGAGCTGCGCGACGAGCTCGATCTGACCAGCTCACCGAACTGGGGAATGGTTTTGCGGCGCGGCCTGATAGAACTCACCGCACACGATCATGCGGTGATCGCGAAAGCGATGACCGGCGAGTGAGGGAGGCCGATGAGGAATGAGGGGCTACGCACCGAGTTCGAGCAGGCCGACGAAAGTCCTGGCTTGTTGCTCTGGCAGGTGACCAATCGGTGGCAGGCGGCACAGCGCGCGGCGCTCGCGCCGTTCGACCTCACCCACGTGCAGTTCGTGCTGCTCGCCTCGCTCACCTACCTCGCGGTGACCGGCGACCCGGTGATGCAACGCGACCTCGCCGCGCAGGCCGCCACCGACCCGATGATGACCTCCCAGGTGTTGCGCGCGCTCGAACAGAAGGGCCTGGTCGAGCGGCGCGATCACCCGAGCGATCGGCGGGCGAAGTCGCTGGTGCCCACCGAAGCCGGTGTGGCACTGGCGAATCGGGCGGTGGTCGCGGTGGAGGCCTGCGATCGCGAGTTCTTCGGCCCGCTCGGCGCGCGGACCGGGCAGTTCGCCACCGACCTACGCAGCCTGCGGCGGCTATAAGATCTCGTCGATCCCGAGGCCGTGGTGCGGCCACGGCGTCCGGCGTGGCCGGTCGGGACCGGACCCGGCGCCCCATTGGCCCGCGGCGCGCGTCTGGCACAGCAGCGCCCAAAGGCACAGGGCCACAACCCCATACACCAGGCCGAGCGCCCCGATCCGCGGCCCGAAGGCGCCGAGCACCACCGCGAGCACCGCACACGGCAGCGGCCAGGTCAGCACCCAGCGCCAGCCGGCCCCGCTGCGCGCGCCACCGAGCCCGGTGATGATGAAATACGCCGCCGCGCCGCCGGCCAGCGACCAGCCGATCCCGGTGGAGACGTGTCCCTTCGCGTGTTCGACGGCCAGGCCGAGACCGGCCGTGATCGTGGCGATCGCGCCGGTGACCCAGCAGTGCATGGCCATGACGTGTTGCCTCGGTATCGACGCGTCCGTCTCCTCACCCGTCATCAGGCGCGGCACGAAGCCGTACAGCAGGGTCAATGCCCACAGGCTCGCCAGCACCACGAACGCGCCGAAGCCGAGGGCGAGCACCTGCACATTCCAGGTCACCGCGCCCACCGCGCCGATCACCGCGATGACGCCCTCGCCGAGCACGATGATCACGTACAGGCCGAGCCGCTCGCCGAGATGCGCCGGATTGGTGTGCAGCGCCTTGACTTTCGGCGGCTCGACACCCTTGAAGCGGCGCGAGTTGCGCACCCGGCGGTCGATCGCCTCCTGCGCGCCCGCCATCATCTGTTCGCCGGTCAGCGCGAACATCAGCCACAGATCCAGGGCGAGGCCGAGCGCCCACAGCCAGTACTTCCACGGTTCGGGCACCCAGAGCGAGACGATCCACGGCAGCACGCCGATGGACAGCTGGGTGATCGGCCAGTCGACCATCAGCCTGCCGCGCCCCCAAACCTGCGCGGCCACCATGCGCACCAGCACGTAGACCGCCGCGAACGTGGTCGCGTGCCGGTCCGGGATGCCGGTGACCGCCGCCGCCATCACGCCGAGGCCGAGCATCGCCCCGAGCATCAGGTAGATCCTGGTGTGATCGCGGGCGATGTTGCCGTACAGCATGATGCACGCCCAGACCGTCCAAAAGGCCAGGTAGAGCAGGACATACAGGGCGAAGTCGCCGAGTGTGGGGCCGCGATGCAGCAGGTGGGTGAGCTGACCGATGCCCGCGACCGCGACGAGGTCGAAGAACAGCTCCATCCAGGTCGCGTGCTGGTCGGTCGGTTGCGCGTCGGTCGACGGCGTGTCGTGTGCCACGAGGGGACAGTATTGCGCGCGCGGCGAGAGTTGTCGGCGGGCACTGTCATGATGGGTGCCGTGTCGTCAACCAGTACGCACCAACCGACCGGCCCCGCGCTGGATTCGCTCGACCCCGAACAGGCCGCCGCCGTGCGCGCGCCACGGGGTCCGGTGTGCGTACTCGCGGGGGCGGGCACCGGCAAGACCAGGACCATTACCTATCGGATCGCGCATCTGGTGTCCGCGGGACACGTGAAGGCAGACCAGGTGCTCGCGGTCACCTTCACCGCGCGGGCGGCGGGGGAGTTGCGCAATCGGCTGCGCGCGCTCGGTCTCGGCGGCGACGCGAACCAGGTGCAGGCGCGCACCTTCCACGCGGCCGCGCTGCGCCAGCTCAAATACTTCTGGCCGCAGATCGTCGGCGATGTGCCGTGGCGGCTGATCGACGGCAAGTTCCCGATCGTCGCGCAGGCGGCGAACCGGGCCGGGCTCTCCTCGGCCACCGACAGCGTGCGCGACCTGCTCAGCGAGATCGAATGGGCGAAGGCCTCGCTCATCGCGCCGGAGGACTATCCGGCGGCGGTGGCCAAGCAGCGCCGCGAGACGCCGTACGACGCGCTGCGGGTGGCCGAGGTGTACGCGGGGTACGAGAAGCTCAAGGCCACGCCGGACGGTCTGCTGCTCGACTTCGACGACCTGTTGCTGCACACGGCGGCGGCGCTGGAGGACTATCCGGCGGTGGCCGACGAATTCCGTGGCCGCTATCGCAGTTTCGTGGTCGACGAGTATCAGGACGTCACCCCGTTGCAGCAGCGCGTGCTCGACGCCTGGCTCGGCGAGCGCGACGACCTGACCGTGGTCGGCGACGCGAACCAGACGATCTACTCGTTCACCGGCGCTACCCCCGGCTATCTGCTCGACTTCTCCCGCCGCTTCCCCGACGCCACCGTGGTCCGGCTGGAACGCGACTATCGCTCGACCCCGCAGGTGGTCTCGCTGGCCAACCGGGTGATCGGCGTGGCGCGCGGACGTATCGCAGGCACTCGGCTGCAGCTCATCGGCCAGCGCCCGGACGGGCCCGAGCCGGTCTTCGCCGAATACGACGACGGCCCGGCCGAGGCTGCCGCCGTAGCGAAGTCGATCAAACGGTTGATCGACGCGGGCACACCCGCCGCCGAGATCGCCGTGCTCTACCGGATCAACGCGCAGTCCGAGAGCTACGAGCAGGCGCTCACCGAGCGCGGCATCGCCTACCAGGTGCGCGGCGGCGAGGGATTCTTCTCGCGGGCCGAGGTCAGGCAGGCCGTTTCGGTCTTGCGGCAGGCCGCGTCGCGCGACGACCTGCCCGCCGAGGCACGCAGCGGTGCCGCGCTGGTCACCCTGGTCCGCGCGGTGCTGGCGCCGGTCGGCCTCACCACGGAAGAGCCCGCCGGTGCGCAGGCACGGGAGAAATGGTCCTCGCTCGTCGCGCTGGTCAGCCTGACCGAGGAGCTGGTCAGCCACGACGACCAGCTCGACCTGCCCGGCCTGCTGCGCGAGTTGGCCGCCCGCACCGAGGCACGGCACCCACCGACCGTGCAGGGCGTCACGCTCGCCTCGTTGCATGCCGCCAAGGGTCTGGAGTGGGACGCGGTCTTCCTGGTCGGCGTGGCCGACGGCACACTGCCGATCGCGCACGTGCTCGCCGACGACGGCTCGGTCGGCGACGAGGCGAAGCTGGAGGAGGAGCGTCGGCTGCTCTACGTCGGCGTCACCAGGGCGCGCGAACATCTGCAGCTGTCCTGGGCGCTGGCGCGCGGCGAAGGCAAGCGCCGCACCCGCCGCCGGTCCCGGTTTCTCAACGGACTCGTCCCCGACGATTCGCCCGCGTCCAGGATCGCGACGCCGGTCGTCGAGGCGAAAGGCATGCGTCCGACCTGCCGAGTGTGTGCGAAGCCACTCATCGGCACCTATGCGACTATGCTTGGCCGCTGTCGTCGTTGCCCGGCGGAACTCGATACCGAACTTCTGGCGGCGCTGCAGGAGTGGCGCGCGGAGAAGGCGGAGGCCTTGCAGGTGCGCGAGTTCGTGGTGTTCACCGACACCACGTTGACCGCGATCGCCGAACAACTCCCAGGTGACGACGCCGCGCTGGCCGCGATCGCGGGCATCGGCGCGAAGAAGCTCGAACAGTACGGCGCCGACGTGCTCGCGATCATTGCCTCGCGGCTGCGCGCAAGACCCCAAAACCGCAGGTAGAAAATAGGTTGTACCGCCCGGCGAACTTGCCTATGGTGGGTTTTACGCACCGGGAGGCTATCCCGGCGCGCAGAGTTCAAACAGACACAACGAGTTAGGAGGGAGGCAGACGTGAACATCACATTCTTCAATGCGATCGGCGTTGCGGTGAATTCACCCATGTCGGCCTCCCGGGGGATCCTCGCCTTGCAGGGGATCGGTCTGTCCGAAATCGGTGTCTTCGGCACGCAGGCGCAACTCGCGCCCACGCATGCCCCGATGTGCACCGTCATTTTGGACAAGCCCAGTGCGGGTGGCTGGCACCCGTCTGTCGTCGAAACGGCAGACGTCAATGTCGCCGCAGCAGCCGGTTATGAGCCGGCGGATCTGCAGGCAACGCGCCTCCGCCCCGCACACCAAGCGATCGTGATCAGGACTCGACAGAGATGTCGAATACCTAGGTAGGGAACTTCCCTCCCAGACCTCCTGGCCACGGCTCGCACGAAGCGAAACCGTGGCCAATCTTTTTCGGCCCTTCAGCCAGCCGGCCCCGGTTTCGCGGACAACACAACGAACCGCTGCAACGAGCTGAAGGAGAACGACGTGTTCACCGCCCAGGAATGGCCACAGGCCACTACTGACGTGACATGCGAAACCGTGGCGCCGACCACTCGGACCCGGGAGGGCAACAAGTCCGTGCCTTGTCGAGCCGGAGATCCCGATCTCTGGTTCGCCGAGAGCCCCAACCAGTTGGAGCAGGCCAAGGCGCTGTGCGCCAGCTGCCCCATCCGCAGGGGCTGCTTGACCGCGGCCATGGATCGGCGCGAGCCGTGGGGTGTCTGGGGTGGCGAGATCTTCGAACAGGGGGTCGTCATCGCCCGTAAGCGCCCGCGCGGACGTCCGCGCAAGGTCGCGGTCCCGGCATGAAGCCGGGATTAACTTCCCTCCCTCCGGTCGATGTGCTCGATTCGGTTGGTCCTGACACGGGCCGAGCCAACGAACGAGAAAGCAGACGAACCGCTCACCTTCGCTCGGTGAGCGGCTCGTTTGCGTTGTCGTGCAGTGCTTTCGCCGGATTGTGGGGTGGGGATCAGGTTCGTCGTGGCCCGTGGGGTGCCCGGCGGACCGTCAGCCCGTCGGCAACGGCGAGCAAGAGTGTTCTGGTGTCGTCGGCGTGCGCCCACCAGCGGTGGCGCACGCCCGACGGGCAGTAAAAGGAGTCTCCGGTGGACAGCGTCACCTGTTCGCCGTTGGCGGCGACCGTGATGGTCCCGGAGACCACGTAGATCAATTCGTCGTTCTGATGCTTGAATTCACGCTCGTCGCGTGCGGTGCCGCCGGTGAACTCGAGTGCGCGCAGCTTCCTCGGCCCGTGCACCAGTGAGCGCACCGAACCGTCGTTGTTCCGATCGCCCTGTTCGAGCACGCCCTCGCCCGCCCGGACGATCACCGAGTCCGGCGTGCTGTCGGCCGCCGCCAGGAGTTCCGTCGCCGTGGTGTTGAGCGCGTCGGCTATGCGCTGCAACGAGCGCAGACTCGTATTGGTCCGCCCGTTTTCCAGCTGGCTCAGAAACGACTGCGACAATTCGGTCTTCGCCGCCAGCTGGGCCAGCGTCAGCCGGGCGGCCCGCCTGCGGTCATGCACGACGTTGCCGAGCCCGGGCCACCGCGCCCGGTCGTCGTGTCCGATCTGATGCACTTACTCAAAACCTCTCTCGTTGCTTCGCACAGTGTCAGCAGCGAGGTACGGAATCTCGTATTTACATCACGGTGATCGCAATGCTTCCAGAGCTTTCTGGCCAACGGTCATCGTCGACGCGACGTCAGAAGTCGAATACCGACACCGTCGTCGCGCGCAACACGCACGAATTGGAAAAGAAGCCATGATCGGAGATCGGCTGCCCGCGCCAGACACCGTCGATGGTGGCGACGACGGGATCGAAATCCTGCGAACACAGCGGCGGCACAGTGAAATCCGCGAGTTCGCGGATGTTGCCGTCGGCCGCCTCGAGATTCTGGCAGGCCTCCTTGGCTTTCGGATGGGTCCCGCCGATCGTCGGCGCGCAAATCAAGCTGACCACGCGCTTGTCGACCACCTCGACCGATACACCCGGCCCCACCGAGAG
The DNA here is from genome assembly GCF_044455225.1 of Nocardia sp. NPDC051321. NCBI lineage: Bacteria > Bacillati > Actinomycetota > Actinomycetes > Mycobacteriales > Nocardiaceae > Nocardia > Nocardia sp. NPDC051321. The sequence goes on from NZ_JBITEM010000001.1 coordinate 846,790, forward strand.
CGAAACCACCGACTGCGCGTCCTTGTCGGTCGCGGCATCGACCGGCGCGGCCACCGAGGATCCGAGCACCACCGCCGCACTGATCGAAACACCGACAATCCGACCGGTGCGCGACATGGCCATCACCCTTCGTAGACGGAGCCGATCCGACCTGAGACGAGGCTAATCGACCAGCCACCCCGCTCCCCGCAATTGGCGTCGCCCGGCTGGGTCTCGCCGATCGCGCGGCCTACGCCGACGACAGGCCGGACGGCTCAGCTGACGGTGCGCTCCTCGCGGAAACCGGGCATCCAGGTGCGCACCAGTTCCATGAAGGGCAGTTCGGCGTCGAGCTGGGCGAGGATGCCGACGGAGCCGCCGAGAACGCGGAAGATCATCACGTATTCGGCCGGGAGTTGCAGGGCGCGTGCGGTTTTCATCTCTTGGCTGGAGATATCGGAGGCCTTGCCCGCCACCCGCTGCATCCACTTGCGGGTGAAGTGGAACGAGTCGGACTTGATCGGGTCGGTGAAGGGGCGCAGGTAGTCGGCGATCTCCTTGTGCGTGACGGTACGGCCGGGGATGACCCAGCCGTTGTCGTACATCAGCTCGGTGAGCTCGGCGAAGCGTTCCTCGACCGCGAGCGCGAGCATCCGGCCGAGTACCACGGGGAAGCCGTTCGGCATCGGTGCACAGGCGCCGAAGTCGATGACGGCGAGCTTGCCGTCGGCGAGCATCATGAAGTTGCCAGGGTGCGGGTCGGCGTGCAGCAGGCCGACCGTCTGGGGGGAGGAGAAGTGGAAGCGGCCCATCAGTCCGGCGACCCGGTTGCGCAGCTCCCGGGTGCCCTCGGGATCCTCGGCGCCCGCCTTGATGATCGAGGAGACCGCGGTGCCGTCCAGCCATTCGGTGACGATCACCTTCGGCGCGCTGGCCACCACCTTGGGCACCACGATCTCCTGGTGCCCGTCGAAACCCTTGGCGAAGGCGCGCTGGTTGGTGGCCTCGTTGCGGTAGTCGAGCTCTTCCTCGGTGCGCTCGGTGATCTCGGCCAGGATCGGCTTGACGTCGGCGCCGGGGATGACCGACGCGAGCAGCCCGGTCATCCGGTTGAGCGTCTTGAGGTCCGCGCGCAACGCCTCGTCGGCGCCGGGGTACTGCACCTTCACCGCGACGGTGCGCCCGTCCGACCACACCGCCTTGTGCACCTGCCCGATGCTGGCCGACGCGGCCGGGCTGTCGTCGAACTCCCTGAACCGCTCCCGCCACTGGGTGCCGAGCTGCTGGTCGAGCACCCGATGCACGGTCTCGGCGGGCATCGGCGGCGCGGCGGCCTGCAATTTGGTCAGTGCCTCGCGGTAGTGCTCGCCGAACTCCTCGGGGACCGCGGCCTCCATCACGCTGAGTGCCTGCCCGAACTTCATCGCGCCGCCCTTGAGCTCGCCGAGCACGGTGAACAGCTGCTCAGCGGCCTTCTGGTTCAGCTGTGCGTTGATCTCGGTCCGGTCGCCGCCCGCCAGCTTCTTGCCGAACCCCACGGCGGCCCGCCCGGCGATACCGAGCGGAATCTTGGCCAACTTGGCGTTACGGGACGAGCGACGGCGCACAATCTCAGACACGTACCCATCATGGCGGAAGGAACCACCACTTAGCCATGGCAATCTTGAATCGACCCCTCGCACGGGAGTGACCCCGATCACTCGGTCTTCGATCGCGCAGGCAACCGAGTACGGCCTCGACATGCGGTGAGCCCAGCGGGAATTCGCCGGCAATCGCAGTCCGCGTGGCGCGGCCACCGCCGCCGATCGAGCAGGTGCGCGGCCAGGTCCAATTCGAGAGTCGCATCCAACGTGGCCAGCTTCCGCCGGGTCGACAGCGCGAGGATGTCCTCCACCTCGCTGACCGCGAGTGCGGCGGTGGCCGCGATCTTGGCCGGGGACGCGTGCCCGACCCGGCCCAGCAACTGCGCGGCCAAGTGCGGCCAGTCGGCATCGTTGTCGGCGCGCAGCAGGTCGGCACAGCGCAGGCAACTGGTCGCACCGGGCAGCACCAGCGGGCCGATCACGCCGCGGCCGTCGCGGATCCGCACCGGCAGGTGCGCGATCCGATGCCGCACCAGATCGTCGATGAGTCCAGGGTCGGCGATCATCGTGTCGGCCAACACCACCAGGTCGGCCCGCCAGCCGGACACCGGCGCCGCGTGCGGACGGTAGTCGCGCGAACGGCTCGGCCGGACACCGAGTTTGCGCAGCCCCGCGGCGATCGCGTCCGACATCGGCCCGAGCCCGTGCACCCGCACCGACCTGATCCGCCCGCCGCGATCCTCGGGATGTTCGAGCAGCCCGGCCTCGTCGAGCACATCGAGCAGCGCCACCGCGAGATCCGGCTCGACGCCGCATTCGCCTGCACGCCAGACGATTTGGGGCCTGGTCTGGGTCCCGTCGAGCAGGCGTAGGAAGGCGAGCACGGTGTCGGCGTCGAGCCCGGCGGCGTCGAGCAGCAACGCGGTCTCGGGGTGCCAGCCGAGTTGCACGGTGCCGGACGGGCGCACCAGCACGGTGACCTGCGGGGGCAGCATCGGACCGCGACACAGTGATGTCATGCCGGGCAGTATGCGCAACCCGTGCTGTCCGGCCGGTACCGAATCCCCTGGTTATCCACAGGGATTCGGCACTACCAACAGGACAATCAGGCGGACGTGCCGCTGTCCTTGCCCAGGTCCGGGCCGGACTCGCCGTTGTCCGCGCGTCGTTCGGCGGCCTCGTCGGACTTGTCTCGCTCGGCCTTTTCCCGCGCCTCGGTCTCGGCCAGCTGCGCCAGCGGATCGTCGAACGCGGTGGTGCCGCCGCCGATCACCGAATCGATGAATCCGGCGGGGGAGTCCAGGTCGTTGGAGTCGGGCAGCAGGTCAGGGTGCGCCCAGACGCCGTCGCGCTTTTCCACGCCCGCGTCACTGGTGAGCCTGCGCCACAATGCGGCCGCCTCCCGCAGCTTGCGCGGCCGCAGCTCGAGCCCGACCAGGGTCGCGAACGTCTGCTCGGCCGGACCACCGGTGGCCCGTCGCCGACGCAGCGTCTCGGCCAGCGCGCCCGCGCCGGGCAGCCGGTCACCGACGGCATCGGTGACCACGACCTCGACCCAGCCCTCGATCAACGCGAGCAGCGTCTCCAATCGTTCCAGCGCCTGCTTCTGTTCCGGCGTGGTCTGCGGCTCGAACGCGCCCTGCGACAGAATCTCCTCGAGCTTGCCCGGATCGGTCAACGCCGTCGGGTCGATGCCCTGGGCGGCTTCCTCCAGCGCGGAGAAGTCCATCCGGATGCCGCGCGCGTAGTCCTCGACCGCCGCGAGCACCTGCTGGCGCAGCCACGGTACGTGCCCGAACAGCCGCTGATGCGCGGCCTCCCTGGCCGCGAGGAACACCATGATCTCGCTCTCCGGCTGCTCCAGCCCCGCGCTGAATTCCGCGATGGCGGCGGGCAGCAGGGCGGCGGTACCGGTCGGGCCGAGCGGCAGGCCGATATCGGTGGAGGTCAGCACCTCCTTGGCGAGCTGGCCGAGCGCCTGGCCGAGCTGCGAGCCGAACGCGAGGCCGCCCATCTGGCCGAGCATGCCGACCATCGGCGCCGCGAATTCCTTGGCCTCTTCCGGCAGCGACGCGGTCCACATGCCCGATATCTGCTGGGCCACCGGATCGCACAGCCGCTGCCAGGTGGTCAGTGTCTCTTCGATCCAGTCGTTGGCGGTCCACGCGACGGTCTTGCTCGCACCCGCGGGCAGGGTGGTCGCGCCGTCGAGCCACAACTCGGCGAGGTGCGCGGCATCGGCGACGGCACTCGCCGTCTTCGCCGACACCGGGGTCACGCTCGCGCCGAGCTGCTGGCGGGCCAGCCGCTTGGCGACGTCGTAATTCACCGGGCCGGACTGCGCCGAACCCGGCTGCCCCATGCCGCTGAGCATCTGACCGAGCGAGGTCAACATCTGCCCGAGCTGTGACGGATCGAAACCGCCGCCCGGTCCACCCACTCCGAACGGGTTGTTCGACTCGGGGCCGCCCGGCTCGTCACCGCGCTTGCGGTCGTCGTCGTCGCGGTTCGAAAATCCGAAGGGGACGTCACTCATATGGTTCACGTTACGCGTCCAGTGCAGGCAGTTGATGTTCGCGCGGCGCGAAACCAGGGACGCGCGGCAACGCCGAATGTCCGCCTCTACCGCCGTTCGACGGCGGCCATCATTACTGTGGTCCAGGTGAATCGTCGGATCCTCACCCTGGTTGCCGCTCTGATCCCGGTGCTCGTGCTCGGCGCGCTCGGCACCGTGCTCACTGTGCCGTTCGTCGCACTCGGCCCCGGCCCCACCTTCAACACACTCGGCAAGGTCGACGGCAAAGAGGTGGTCGACGTCCGCGGCACCGAGGTGGACCCGACCACCGGCCACCTCAATATGACCACCGTGTCGGTGCGCGACGGATTGAGCATCTTCGAGGCGTTCGGCTTCTGGGTGAGCGGCAAGCACGGCCTGGTGCCGCGCGCGGAGGTGTACCCGCCCGGAGTGTCGCGCGACGAGATCGACAAATCCAATCAGCAGGACTTCAAGGATTCCGAGGGCAACGCCGAGGTCGCGGCGCTGCACTACCTGAACATGCCGACCGTCGTGCTGCTGCGCAAGGTGGCCGAGGACGGCCCCGCCAAGGACGTACTGCACGCCGGCGACGAGATCATCAGCATCAACGGCGCGCCGATCACCGCGCCGAAGGACGTGGTCACCGCCGTGTCGTCGCAGCCGCCCGGTGCGCAGCTGACCATGCAGATTCGTCGGGACAGCGCCGAGCAGACCGTGCAGGTGACCCTCGGCGCCCGACCGGACGACAAGGACAAGGGCTACCTCGGCGTGACACCGGGGGAGGGCGCGCGCCCGCCGCTGCACGTCGACTTCAACCTCGCCGACATCGGCGGCCCGTCGGCCGGTCTGATGTTCAGTCTCGCGCTCATCGACAAGCTCACCCCCGGCGAGCTGGACGGCAGCAAGTTCGTCGCGGGCACCGGCACCATCGACCAGGACGGCAAGGTCGGCCCGATCGGTGGCATTCAGTACAAGATGATGGCCGCGCGCGACGCGGGCGCGGAGACCTTCATGGTGCCCGCCGCTAACTGCAACGAGGCCAAGCAGCGCACCCCCGACGGCCTGCGCCTGGTGAAGGTCGAAACCCTTACCAGCGCCGTGCAATCGCTCAACGACATCAACGCGGGCAAGGAACCCGTCAGCTGCGGCTGAGCCCGGCCGGTCAGTCCAGCCCGGACCACTCCAGCGTCGCGTGCAGCGCGTCGATGAGGTTGGGGGCCAGGTTCGGGTAGGTGCGCAGGTCCATATCGCCGAAGTCGTCCGCGTCGTCCGCCGGACGCAGCTGCAGCAGGCACAGCGACGCGCCCTCACGCAGCACCGCGGCGAACAGCCTGGCCTCGCGCCGTTCCGGATGTGCCTCCGCCGCGGCGCGCGCGGCCGCGTCGGCCGCCTCGTGGTCGGCGAGCAGCGGCACCAGCGCCTCGTCCAGGGTCGATTCGGCGTCCGGCGGCAGCACCACGATCTCCTGCACAAGCACGCAACCCTGCACGGCAGGCGGCCAGCTGGTAGTCGCGAGGAACTCGTCCAGCGCCACCGAGCCGCCCGTGATGTCGTCCGGAAACAGTTCCTGGGCAACGGGAGTCAGCTCGGCCGCCTCATCGACTTCCTCGAGCAGCTCAGGCTGGGCCGCCACCAGGTCGGCGGTCGGCACCAACGCAAACATCTGCGGCGGTCTACCCCACCCTTCGGCGTCGACGAATTCGGCGACCTCGCGGACAGCGCGGGCGAGGACGAGTTCGGCGTGCAGATCTGCGGGGGTCACGGAGAACATCCAATCAAACGGCCACCCACACCAATCACCAAACCCGCCGCTTCGTAATCACCAACCCCGGTCGCGTTCTTACCAACCTCACCAAATCAGTAGCCCTAGCCGCTTCCAGCCGAACCCAACCCAGCCCCAACGGAGCGAGTTTTACGAGCGACCGTTCGTGGCCCGTCTCGCGTCCGAGTGGTCGAAGCGCATGCGCCGCCGAACCCAACCTGCCCCCAACGGAGCGAGTTTTACGAGCGACCGTTCGTGGCCCGTCTCGCGTCCGAGTGGTCGAAGCGCATGCGCCGCAGGCGCGAGTCTCGACCGCTCGGACGCGAGACACCGGGGGCCACGAACACGCCGCGGCCACGCGGCAAATAAACACAGTTAGAGTGGGGCCGAACGGTCCGAAAGGACCACCCGCAACATCGGACTGCGGCATCTCGGCCGGATGTATCGGCGCGAGTGCCGCCGGACCTTGGAGAGTGGCACCGTGGGCATGCGGCCCCCCACCGGATTACCTTCGCTTTCCCGACGCAGCCGCGTACTGCTGCTGGCGGCTATTGCCCTTGCGGCGTTGCTGCTGCTCGGTCCGCGACTGACCGACACCTATACCAATTGGTTGTGGTTCGGCGAGGTCGGTTTCCGCAACGTGTATCTCACGGTGTTGCGGACGCGGATTCTGTTGTTCCTCGCTGTCGCGATCTTCGTCGGCGTGGTCGTGTGGCTGGCGTTGCTGCTCGCCTATCGGTCCCGGCCGGTGTTCGTGCCGGTGGCTGGCCCGAACGATCCGATCGCGCGCTATCGCACCACCGTGATGAGCAGGTTGCGGCTGTTCGGTGTCGGCATCCCGGTGCTGCTCGGCCTGCTGTCCGGCCTGGTGGCGCAGTCGAATTGGGTCACCGTCAATTTGTTCCTCAACAGCAGCTCGTTCGGCCAGCAGGACCCGCAGTTCCATCTCGACGTCAGTTTCTACGCCTTCGAGCTGCCGTTCTATCGGATGATTCTGAACTGGTTGTTCGTCGCGGTGGTCATCGCGTTCTTCGCCAGCCTGGTGACGCATTACGTTTTCGGCGGTCTGCGGCTGAGCGGTCGTGAGGGCACGCTGACCCGCGCCGCGCGCATCCAATTGGCTGTGCTCGCGGGGCTTTTCGTGCTGCTCAAGGCGATCGCGTACTGGTTCGATCGCTATGAGCTGTTGATGAGCAGCCGCAAGGAGCCCACCTTCACCGGTGGTTCCTTCACCGATATCAACGCGGTGCTGCCTGCCAAGCTTATTCTGTTGTCGATCGCGGTGATCTGCGCGATCGCCTTCTTCGCTGGCATCGTGCTGCGCGATCTGCGGGTGCCCGCCATGGCGGCCGCGCTGCTGGTGCTGTCCTCGATCTTGGTCGGCGCGGTGTGGCCGCTGGTGGTCGAGCAGTTCTCGGTGCGCCCGAACGCGGCGGACAAGGAGAGCGAATACATCCAACGCAATATCGCCGCGACCAGGCAGGCGTTCGGTATCACCGACGACAAGATCACGTATCAGGACTACAAGGGCGAGAGCAACAAGAGCCCGCTGCAGGTTCCGGTCGACGCCGCGACCATCGGCAATGCCCGGTTGCTCGATCCGAACATCTTGTCGCCCACCTTCACTCAGCTGCGTCAGCTGAAGAACTTCTACGGCTTCCCGGAGTCGCTTGACATCGACCGCTACAACATCGACGGCGATGTACAGGACTACATCGTGGCGGCCCGTGAGTTGTCGCCCGCGGCGTTGAGCGGCAACCAGAAGGACTGGATCAACCAGCACACTGTCTACACCCACGGCAACGGTTTCGTCGCCGCGCCCGCGAACCGGGTCAACAAGCCGCAAAGTGACGACCCGAACGCGACCGGCGGCAGCAGCGATAGCGGCTACCCGATCTTCATGGTCAGCGACCTGTTCACGCCGCCGGACAAGCAGCGGATCAAGGTCGATCAGCCGCGTATCTACTTCGGCGAGGTGATCTCGCAGGCCAGCCCGGACTACGCGATCGTCGGCGCGAAGGCGGCCGAGCGGCCGCGCGAATACGATTCCGACACCGCGCAATTCACCTACGCCGGTAAGGGCGGCGTGCCGATCGGCAACTGGTTCAACCGGCTTGCCTTCGCCGCCAAGTACGCCGAGCGCAACATTCTGTTCTCTTCGGCCATCAGCGACGACTCCAAGATCATCTTCAATCGCGATCCGCGCGATCGGGTGCAGAAGGTGGCGCCGTGGCTGACCACCGACGGCAACGCCTACCCGGCGGTCGTCAACGGGCGGATCCAGTGGATCGTGGACGCTTACACCACGCTGGACGACTACCCGTACGCGCAGAAGACCTCGCTGGACGGTGTCGAGGACAGTATCGACAAGAAGACCGGCAGGCTGCTTCCGCGTAAGCAGGTCAGCTACATCCGCAACTCGGTGAAGGCCACCGTCGATGCCTACGACGGCACGGTGAAGCTGTACGAGGTGGATTCGAAGGATCCGGTGCTGAAGGCCTGGCGTGGCGTGTTCCCCGGGGCGGTAGAGCCGGAGAGCGCGATCACCCCGGAGCTGCGGGCGCACTTCCGTTATCCGGAAGATCTGTTCAAGGTGCAGCGCGAGATGCTGACGAAGTACCACGTCGACGATCCGCGAGAGTTCTTCACCAACAACGCGTTCTGGTCGGTGGCGACCGACCCGACGATCGACGGTGGGGCTCCGGCCAACCAGCCGCCCTACTACGTGCTGCTCGGTGACCCGAAGGGCGGGAACAAGCCGGTCTTCAATCTGACCAGCGCGATGGTCGGCTACAACCGGCAGTTCCTGTCGGCGTATATCTCGGTGCGGTCGGATCCGGACGACTACGGCAAGTTCACCATCCTTCGATTGCCGACCGATACGCAGACGCTCGGCCCGCAGCAGACGCAGAACCGGATGACGACGGCGCCGGAGGTCTCTCGGGAGAAGACGCTGCTGTCCAACTCGAACAAGATCAAATATGGCAATCTGCTGACCTTGCCGATCGCCGACGGCGGCATTCTCTATGTTGAGCCGTTCTACAACGAACGTAATACCGGAGCTAACACCGCGACCTTCCCGCAGCTGCTGCGGGTCCTGGTGAGTTATCGGGACGAGGCGGGCAGCGTGAAGGTGGGTTATGCCTCCACCCTGGCCGAAGCGTTGAACCAGGTGTTGCCCGGAAGTGGGGCGCTGGCAACGCCATTCGGCGGCGACTCGGGCATTCGGCCTCGACCGGGTAGCACCCCGCCGCCGCCGCCACCGGAGCAGGGCACCCCGCCGCCGAACACCGGTACCCCGCCGCCCGCGGGCACCCCACCGCCGGCCGGTTCCGCCGCGGCCAAGGATGCCGCGGCCGCAGTACTGAATACGAAGATCGACGCGGTGCGTAATGCTATGCGCACCGGCAACTTCCAGGATTTCGGTCGAGCACTCGATGAGCTGGACGCGGCAGTAAAGGCGTACCAGGACGCGGGGCGCTAGCAACGTCAGCAAAGGAACGAAATACGCCGCCATCAGTGATGGCGGCGTATTTCGTTACGGTAAAGAAAGTTTCGGTTCCGAATGCTGTTTACCGATGTGGTTGCCAACGTTGGTTATCGGAACTCTGGAAGCAAACAAATTCATGATTGCCGATACTCGGTACCGCTTGTTGGACATCGGTCGTAATTGCACCAGCTCATGTCAGCGGCGTCGTAGCCGTCGGACTCCCGCCACTGATCGGCCGCCGCCATTACTTATGTCAAGTCAAGTCCTGCGGCGATTACAAGGGAGTGCGCGAACGGATCGGCGCCGCTATCCCGGCACGGGACAGCGGCACCGATCCGATGTCAGCCGAGGCTCAGCGGCCTGCGATCGACTCGATGAGCGAGCCGTTCTGCTCCAGGATCTGCTGGTACTGGGCTTCGAGGCCGTTCTGCTTGGCCAGGTCGCTTCCGACGGACTTGGCCTGCTCGACCAGGGCCTTCGGGCTGCCGGGAACGGCAGGAAGGGCGGGTGCGGCGGGCTCTGGGGCCTGCTCCGGCTCCTGAACCGCCTGGGGCTCCGGCTCGGATGTGCCCGGCCGCAGGTACTGGCCGCACACCGGCCAGGCGCCTTGGCCCTGGCTGGCGAGCACGTTTTCCGCGACGCGGATCTGCTCGTCCTTGCTTGCGTTGTTGGCGGAGCCGTGGCCACCGTTGGCGGCCCAGGTGCTCTGCGAGAACTGCAGGCCGCCGTAAAAGCCGTTGCCGGTGGCGATGCCCCAGTTGCCGCCGCTTTCGCACTGCGCGACGCCGTCCCAGTTATGGGCAGGCGCGGCCGATGCGGTCGCGGCGGAGAGTGCGAACGGGACGGCAACAAGGGCGCCGGTAACAGCGGCAAAGCCGAGGGCGCGGGCGTTGAACTTCCGGTTCTCAGTCATAAGTGCATTTCCCTCCCTGCGCCTACCAACTCGGCGAAACAGTCGCCGGTCCCTGCCCCCAGGTTGTCGGGGATCCTCGAACCGTGGGGCAGGGTCGCCGGTATTCGAACGGTTCGAGTTCGAGCCCTTCACGGGATGATCCGGGCCGTGAACGCACGGTAACGAAGAAATCTCGGCAGATCACGTCTTGATAACACTCGCATTCCATGATGCGAATAACCCGAATGTGGCCCTTTGCGCAGGTGAGTAATGCCGCCGACACGCATTCTGGACGGTCTGTTATAGCAACGTTATGTGTTCGAGATCACTACGATATTGTGACCCGGATCACGTTTGACCGGTTGCCACGCCCGGTGATAGGCCCATCTGCATCGACCGACCGTCCGTCGCGCGCACAGTCCGCCGCTGACAGGCTCGTGTGACCCCTCTCCTGCCTCCGGAACCCGCCCCCTTGCCGGGCTCCAAGGGGGCGAATGCGCTTCTAACCAGCCGATTTGGCGTCAACGTGAACCCGTGTGTAATGTTGTGTTTACCGACGCGGGGTGGAGCAGCTCGGTAGCTCGCTGGGCTCATAACCCAGAGGTCGCAGGTTCAAATCCTGTCCCCGCTACAGAAGGCCCAGGTCAGAGAGATTTTTCAATCTCTCTGACCTGGGCCATTTTTTCGGCCTTCTCGACCCTTACTCGACCTTTTGAACGGGATAGACCGCGTTCTGGATCGCGGCGGCCATCGCACCGTTGGGCCGGCGTCGCCGCGAGGCGTAGGTGTTGAGCGTCTGGGTAGGATTGACGTGGCCCACCAGATCGGCGACCAGCGCCGCCGACAGCAGCGAACATCCGCATCTCCGGCATGCCTATCCCAAACCCGAAGCTATGCCCACCGTCATGGCGGCGAGAAGCGCCACGGCCGCGCCTGCAATCAATGCCCCGACCCGGGCGCGGTGGATGCCCGGCCTGGTATGGCGCGAGACGAAGCCACCTGCGGCGGCTCCGAGGAGCGCCATAATCGGGCCACCACCGAAGAGCAGATAGAACAGACTTCCCATCGCGGCGTTGTCGGCTTCGCTGAGCCCGCGGGCTTCGCCGTACATGAAGACGGGGAACTGGTACACAGCCGCGACGATCGCGGCAGCCGGCGGCACCACCACGACGGCAGCCACGGCACCCCAGGGTGCTGCGTTCTTACCACTCGACGAAGCATCAGACATGCCTGGAACCTATGCCACCCGCAGCGCCGACAGCACCGAAGAAACACCTATATCGGGGGTGGAACTACTCCCCGGCTCGGTGCCGGAAATCAAGCCGGTCCACGGTCTGGAGGCATCCCATCGTGGGAGGGGAAGCTCAGCGCGAACGATCAAAGCCGCATCAAGACCGTGAAGGAAAGTGGGTAAGCCGGCGCGGATCATTCCACATGCTGACTCCAGTCGGCACGAGTGAGCCGTAATGCCGCAGTGTGCGCGTTCACGGACATCCGCATCTGCTGCATTTCGCGCTGGGTAGCCGCCGCTAAGTGCCAACGAACGGACTATTCATCGGCCGATGACCTCGCGAAACGGACATGCTGGTGGGAGGAATCCTATGGCCGTTGCTGAGTCTTGACCGAGCATTGGGTGGTGATCGGCGGCGGTGCGCAGCGCCGAGATCGGACCCATCCAGGTGCGATCCGGCGACGAATACGATGTGCCGACGCCTGCTGGGCGTTGGGGCGAGTGCACTCGAAACTAGCCAGGCCCGAGGCATCGGCAGAAATGCAGTGTTCGATGGTTCTGTATGGCAAGTATTTGCCCGAGATCGAATTCTTTACCCGCAGCGCTACCGGTGTCGAGACAAAATTCGGGGCCTGCTGTAGTTACCATTCAGAATGACCTTACAATCGATGGGAAGGTTTATGATGATGCGCAACCGAAACCGCATCGCCGCCGTTCTCGGCGCGTCTGGCTTGGCCTTCGTGAGCTGGATTTCACTGGCGCCTGCGGCCCATGCCGCCGTCCCGACTTATACCTGTGACAAGGTGAAAGCTACTCCGCACGACGCCGACACCGACGGGCCTGCGAAGGGGACGAAGAATTGCGTAGCATCCGATGGCGCACCTAGCGACGAAGATGAGTTGAAGTCGAGCGAGGCGAAATCCTTCATGATTGTCAGCAAGGATGGAAAGGTAACTTTCACATGCGAATCGATAGGCATCGTTGATCTGCCGCATGCAGTCCACGGACTCAGCTGCAAGCCTGCGTCCTAGCAGGCCTGTCATACAATCAAAGGGAGGCTTAAAATGAAAATGGGACGTCCGAAACAGCTCGATTCGATAGTTGTGACAGGTGTTCATAATGTTCGAACGCGTCGTCTAGCTCTTGCTGCTGCCGGATTTCTGATTGCGTCCACGGTTGGCTATAACGTGGTGAACGCCCCGAGCTCTACGGCGGCAGATGAAGAAACCTGCCCCGCCGGCGTGGGCAGTTTCGAGGTCGAAAACGACAAGAATCGCGACAGCGACCCGGACGAATTTGTGATGTACGCGGATGGCTCATTCGGGTCGTCAGGGAGATGTGCCGGTGGATTCAACGTCATGATGGATCACATCACCTTTACTGCGGACACCGAAAATAATACATGCATCTTCAGGGCTAGCACGAAGGGCGGCACAGCTGTCAAGCAAGACAATCAAGACCATGTCACGGAGAGGGAAACGGTAAAAAAGGGAAACCGGGCGGAGATAACTGTCCCGTTGAACGGAGATCCGGCAACCTTTACAGCAGTAGGTACAGTGGGCAACGACGACGTCGACAATTATACCGGCACAGTGAAAGGTCACGGAATAAAGAAATGTGACGCGATTCCGATCGGAGAATTCACTGTGACAGATCTTGTTTCTACGCCGATCCGGTAGTGATTCCCATAACAGGGGATCTTGATGAAACGAACTGTTTGCGCGTGCCGGGGTCCACACTGTGCGGCCCCGGCTATACATTGATCGCCTTGGATTTCCATTAATGGAAAACTGTTCTTGGCAGTCGCGCAGCCTTCGTCAGGTCCGCAAGTCCCGCATGGTCGACGTACCAACCGACCAGGGAGCGCAGATACTCGACATCCATCGGGAAATGAATTGCCGAACCGTACTGGTCGGCTACATCCTGAGCGAAGGATTTTGTTGCACCGGCGTGCTGACCGTAGAACTGCATGGTCTTATGGAATCGGCGCTCGATGGCTGTGAAACCGTCCGGAGAATCGACATAGTCGAGCCCCCTGATCCCTGCCGCCGCTGCCACGACCGATAAAAGGTCCCCTACCAACGGCGCGGAAGCATTCGTCAGATGTACGATCTTAGCGTCGAAGCCAGGGCGCGTCGACAGCGAAACCGCTTGTTGCACCATGATATCGATCGGAATCAGGTTGGTCTCGGCCGCGGGGTCGGCCACAATGTGCACCCGAGGCAAGGCCAGCGGTGCGCCGAGCAGGATCTCCGCCCGCCGCTTGAACCGTAGACCCTCCCGAACCATTCCGTAGAGCCCAGTGAAGCTGGTGGTCGCGAGCGTCCTACTGTGTCCGACAACGACACTGGGCCGCCAGATACAGGTCGACATCGAGTCACGTTTCGACACAACGCGTTCCGCGACGATCTTACTCAGTTCATATTGGTTGGTGGAGTTGGCGTCCAGCGGTACGGCAGATTCTTCGATACGTCCGACCGCATCCCCGGCCACGTAAGCGGTACTGACGTAATTGAATCGGGTGACGCCGATCTTCTCGGACAGGTCGAGCAGCCGCGCGGTGCCGTCCACATTCACCGCGAAGATTTCGTCCCTGTTCCGGTTGCCGAATTTCAGCGACGCCGCGCAGTGCCACACGTCGGTGATGCCGCGACTCGGCAGGTGCTCAGCGACGTGGGCGTCGGTCAGGTCGCCGGACACGACACGGATCCGGTCGCGATGCCGATGGACGAAATCCCGTTCCAGCCCATAGGACTCGGCAGCGGCCTGTAGCGCCGAGCGGCAGCGATCCGCGGCAGCCGAGCCGCCGGCGCGCACGAGCAGATGGACGGGTGCGTCGGTGTGCTCCAGCAGTTCGAGGGTGAGTGCGCCGCCGACGAATCCGGTGGCTCCGGTCACTAGATAGCCGCTCATTTCACTCCCTGGTCTTCTAGCTCGGGCCGCGTCCGCGACTGGTTCGGTTCGATCGTTTGGTGCTCGGCAGGTGTGCGCAGCGAGGGCAGCCACCAGTTCCAGCGACCCATGATCTGCATCAACGCGGGTACGAGGACAAGCCGGATCACGGTGGCATCGATGATCAGGGCTACGGCGACAGCGAAGCCGAACTGCTGGAGCCCCTTGATCTCCGACACCAGCAGGCTGCCGAACCCGACGGCAAGGATCACCGCGGCCAGCGAGATCGGGCGAGCGGTATGCAGCAGACCGACCGCGACCGAACGGCGATTGTCCCCGGTGGCCAGATATTCCTCCTGGATCCGACGGACGAGGAACAACTCGTAGTCCGTCGACAGGCCGAACAACACCACGAACACGATCAGCGGCAATTGCGGCCAGATCATTCCGGGGAACATCAGCGCGGTGAGCCCGAAAGCGGCGCCGGTGGCGAGCAAGCTCATCGCGATGGCCTTGAGCGGGAGCAGCAGACTGCGGAGCACAAAGACCAGCACAGTGAACAACAGGACAAGTACCCACCCGACAACCCACCACAGCTTCGCCGATGTCTCGGTGAGGATATCGGCGATGAGCGCGCTGGACCCGCCGACCAGCACCGGGAATCCGGGCGGCGCAGCACGCGGCACGATCTGCGAACGGATCCGGCGCACCAATTCCAGCACCTCCGCCGAGGGGGCGTTGTGCCTGGGGACCGCAATTATCGTGGTTAGGTCGACACCATTGTCGAGTATGCCGAGGGCGGCGACTTCAGGATCCGCGCGAAGGGCAGCTCGCAGCGCCCCGGTGTCAGGCTCAGCGCTGTTGACTGGCCGTGGCAGCAGAACGTTCACCATCGCTGTCAAACCGGGCACGTCGCGCTCGGTGATGCTCAGGCCGGTGACATCCGGCGTAGCGGCAAGTGCGCGGCGTTCGATGTCTATACCTAGCGTCATGCCGGGCATCGGCGTGGCCGCCAACAACAGAGCAGCGGCCACCGCGACGGCGTAGGGGCGAGGGTGACGCATCAGATGCTCTGCCCAGCGGGCCAACCATCCGCGATCTGCGGACACGGCATAGTCGAGCGACGCAGGCCGTGGCATCGATCGGGGCCGCCATTCGAGCCATCCGGCCAGCGACACCAGAACTGCCGGGAGCAGTGAGACCGAGGCAGCCAACGTGACCACAGTGACGGCGATAATGCCGATCGCGGTCTGCGCGAACACGTGCCAGCGCACCAGGAACAGGCTGATAAACGCAAGCAACAGGATTAATCCGGAGTAGACCACTGTCCGTCCGGTGGTGGCCGCGGCGGTCCGGATTGCCTGCTCGGGTTGGGCGCCCGCCGCCAACTCCTCCCGGTAGCGATTCATCACGAACAACGCATAGTCGATGCCGATCCCGAGCCCGATCGCGTTGACCCCGATAAGCAGCATGCCGTCCAGCGTGAAGATGCCTGGCAACACCGCGAATAGTCCCAAGGTCGTCACCACCGATGCGCCCGCCAGAACCACAGGCACCAGCGCGGCCACCGGTGCGCGCAGTCCGAGCAGTAACACCAGGATCGCGACTGGCACCGCGACCAATTCGATGCGCGTCAGGTCAGCAATTTCCGCTTGCTGCACGGCCTGGCCGAACGCCGACCCGCTGACCAGATACGCCCGCACCGCGCCTGCCGACGCGGTCTTGGTCGCCTCGTCGATCGCGGCTTGTTGGGCCGGCGCCCAGTCCTGGCGTTCTCGGTCGTTACCGGTGACCCCCACCAAAAGGTATGCAGTGTGCTCATCACGGAACAGCGGACGCAGCGGTTCCAGCAGCTCGGTCATCGCGGCCGCAGGCTTCGGATCACCGACCAGCGGCAGCAACACTATCCCGCGGATGCCGCCCTGGCGCCGTAGCGCCGACTTCCCGGCGCGCATCGCAGCCTGGAACACCGGGTCCGTCGCCCGCAGCGCCGGAGAATGCACCACCACGATCATCTGCTCATTGCCGAACGACGGCAGACCGGCAGCGATAACCGCACCCGCCCGCTGCGATGGGGAGCCAGACACCTCGATCGAGGGAGAAGCCAGCGATCCCAGCAGGTGTGGCAGACCGACCAACCCAATCGCTACCGTGACCAGCCATCCCGCGAACACCCGGTGCCGGTGCCGGACCATCACAGCTGCCACCCGGGCGAGAGCGTCCTCGCGCCCGCTCGGAACAATCTGCGATGGAAGCTCGATCACAGCAAACCTTCCCATCGACTGGCAGGTCATTCGAACGCGATACCGATCCCGAGACTGGGTGACGAAGACTTCCGTTGCGAGCGGAACGCGTCATTCGAGCTATGTCATATTCGCTGCCGCAGCAGCTGTGGATGGGGACTACTTCGACCGCGCATCCCTGGAGCATCAGGGTGCGGACGGCGTCGGTGAATTCGGTGACGAGACGTCCCCGCGCACTACCGAAAATCTCATCCGCGCACAGCTGCCGGCGGTTCAGTTTTCGGAGTGCCCCGGCCTCGGTGAGCACTGCCTCCGTGCAGAGCGCGAAGTCGCTATGCGCGGCGAAATGCTGCACAACAGGCCGAGAACCCCTAGAGAACGTCACACAGAGGAGCGTGGTTCCCAGCGGGCAGTTAGATGTCCGCGTTTGTCCGCACCATCACACGGTTCACAGCCGCACTGTAGGGTCTCAGAACTCGTGTCGGAATCTCAGAATGGTTGACGATGCTGTGGCGGATCCGCCACAGTTTTGAGATTCCGCTCCTCCTGGGGGCT